>JBOFFD010000638.1:0-4199 GCA_051648425.1 Planctomycetia bacterium | reverse complement strand
CCATGCCCATTCCCATTTGCTGGGCGTACATCGCCGCCATGGCGGGGTCCATGCCGGCGAGTTCCGACCCCATGCCGTAACCCATTTCGCCGCCCATCATCTGTTGCTGCATCATCATCTGCTGCTGGTACATGCCGGCAACGTCGGTGCTGGAGCCTTCCATGCCGGACATCCCCATGCCGGGCATCCCCATGCCGGACATCCCCATGCCGGACATCCCCATGCCGGACATCCCAGGCCCGGACATCCCCGGCCGGGACGATCCCCGACCGCCACCCATCATCGCTGCCGCGTAGCTGGAGGATCCAACGCTCCGGCCGCTCATGCCCTTGCCGGGCATCCCCATGCCAGAAGCGTTCGGGCCGGCGCCCATGCCGCGGGCCGCCAGGAGGTTGCTGTTGCGCTGGGGGCCGGAACCGGCGAGGAAGACCGCGTCCTTCGCCTTCACTTTGCGGGTCTTGCGTTCGCCTTTTTCATCCACCGCGAACAATCCCAACAGGCCGCGGTTGCTCTGCACCAGCGGGGCGGTCGGCTTGAGGATCGCAGGCTCGTTGCGGAACGACTCGCCGAAGTTGAAGGGTCGCAGGAAGCGGCGCGGCAGCGTGAACTTTTCGCCGTCGATCGGATCGGCGATCTTCTTCGAGATCGCCGCCAAGTCGGGCGTTTCCAGCTTTTCTTCCGGCACCTTCGTCGTCATGACGTAGCTGCGGGCCTGGGTCGTCGCGGTTTGCAACTCTTCCGGCTTGCGCTGGTACGGCTTCAAGCCGAGGGCCCCGTAGACGAAGTACGCGGAAAGGCCGATGCAGAGGGCCAGCACCACCTTTTCGACATGAGCGATGAACGGGTTCATTGACTGCCTCGCGAAAGAGTACGAAAGTGCTTCCCAGTTCCGCCGACGGACGGAGGGGGTCAGGCCTTTTTCTCAGCGGCGTCCGCGGGGGGCGCCTTCTCGGGGAATCGTTCGGCCTTCAAGCCGGGGGGCATCTCGAAGATGCGCATCTTGCCCCAGACGTCCAACTGGATGGTGTTGAAGGCTGCGTCGTCGCGCACGCCGCTTTCGCCCAGTCCACGGACTTCCTGATACAGCAGCGGCGTGGTCACCGGAGTATCCGGCAGACCGAGGTTGACTTGCAGGACGGTGAATCGGAAGGCGGCGTTGTTCATCGCCGCCACGACCTTGGAGACCTCCCGCTGGTCGACGAGCATCGACACGTACAACGGAACGGTACGGTACTGCGGCATCTTTTCGAGGTAGCGGAAGACGTTGGGGACGCGGTTGAACTGCGCCTTCATGCCGAACGAACCCGAGGCCCCCGAGGTGGGCATGTTCATCACCGGCATGCCGGCGGCCGCCGCCGGATCGGTTTCACCGAACACAGGAAGCAGCGTCAGGCTGTCGCTCGTCGACCGGGTGCGGGAATCGACGCCGGGCAAGCCCAGGCCGATGAACCGAATCTTGCGGACGATCCCTTCCGACCAGTCCTTCGCGCCCTTGTTCAGATCGGCGACGGCGGCGATGACGGCGTTCTGAATCCAAAGTTCCTCTTGGGCCGCCCACGCTTCGTTCGACTTCGGGGTCGTTTCCCAGACGGCGCTGGACAACACCTCGACGCCGGAATCGACCACGCCGTACGGCACGCCCTGGTCGACGCTGATCGGATTCAGCAGATAGTAGACGTCGGCGACGTACTGCGGGAAGCCGCGACGGTAGCTGATCAGAAACTGGTTGCGTTCGTCGGAAAGGTCGGCGAGGAACGGCCGGCCGGTGAAGCGTTGTTTCACGCCCTCATAGTCGGGCCAGGTCATCAGTTCCTCTTGCTTGAGGTAGACCTCGCGCCACACTTTTTCCGTCAGTTCGGAGACGACCGTGGTCTTCTCGGCGACGGCCTTGGTCCAGCCGCCGTTCGGATGGGCGCCGTTCTTGAACTTGCCGATGCTTTCGAACGAGCCGTCGATTTCTTTCTTTTTCGCCTCGGCGCGGGCCATAAGACGCGACGACCCCAAAGGCGAAGTCAGGGCGCTCAAAACCAGGACCGTGCCGACGACGATCCAGAGCCGATTCGTCCAAAGAATTCCGGCGATCTTTTTCACCTGGTCCATTGCACTCAGTTCCTCGAGGAAGTTTCTCGAACCGGCGCGCCGACGAGCCGAAGAAGGCCCGCGCGGCGGCGCCGCACAATGGAGTCGTTATTCCGATTTGGCCGGCTTCGGTTCGGCCGGCTTGGCTTCTTCAGGCTTGGCGTCCGCCGGTTTGGCGTCCGCCGGTTTGGCGTCTTCGGCCTTGGGTTTCGCCGGTTTGGCCTCGGCGTCCTTTGCCTCGGCGTCCTTGCCCTCGGTCGGCTTTGCTTCGTCGGGCTTAGCGTCGGCCGATTTCGCGTCGGCCGGTTTCGCGTCTTCGGGCTTGGCGTCGACCGATTTCGGCTCGGTCTTTTCGTCCTTCATTTCGCCGGCCGGCTTCGCTTCGGGCGACGTCGCGCCATCGGCGGGAGGGGGCGCCGCTGGATCGGCGGGCGCGGGCGCCGCCGGATCGGCGGGGGTGGCGGCTCCGTCCGCGGAGGCGGCGGGGTCGGCCGGGGGCGGCGCCGGCTTCTTGGTCCAGACGAATTGGATCTCGAAATCGGTGCGGGCGAGTGTGGCGACTTCCTCCGGCATGAACATCCCGCCGCCGGGCATGAGCATGCCTCCTTCGGTCGAGACCTGCTGGTACATCATCATGTCCATGGGCATCGCCATCTGCATCTGCATCATGTCGGGCGACATGCCTTCGCCGCCCTGCCCATACATTCCCCCCTGCGCGCCCATGCCGGACATACCCATTCCCGGCATGCTCATACCAGGCGGCCCG
The DNA here is from genome assembly GCA_051648425.1 of Planctomycetia bacterium. Lineage (GTDB taxonomy): Bacteria > Planctomycetota > Planctomycetia > Kolteriales > Kolteriaceae > JBOFFD01. Next base: position 1,354 of record JBOFFD010000638.1, on the reverse strand, counting down.
CTCATGCCCGGCATACTCATGCCCGGCGGCCCGCTCATGCCCGACATGCCCATGCCAGACATACCCATTCCCGGCATGGAGGAACTCATGCCCGACAACGCGCCGCCGCCGCCGTTCACCGCCGCCATCTGCGTGAGCATGTTGACGCGGGGAATGTTCTTCAGCGGCGAGCCTTTCGCGGGCGTCCATTCGTCGTCGAAGTTTTCGTAGCGGATGAGGGCGTGGGTCAGGCCTTCCTTGCGCATCTCCGGGTCTTGGTAGCGCGACAAGATCGAGTCGAGCACGAACTGCGTCTGCCGTTCGTTGAAGGTGTAGCCCAGCACCTGAAAGATCCAGCCGTCGCCTTCGGGGCCTTTGTCGCGGTCTTCCTTGACCAGCGTCCCCTTCATTGTTTCGTCGAGCGTGCCGTACCAGTCGCCGAGGTTTTTCAGGTAGACGGCGTTCACGTACTCGACGTTGACTTCCTCGACCTTCTCCAGATCCATCTTGGAGATGTCGCCCTGGCTGCGCGGCAGCGCGCTGTTGATGGTCCGCAGGACGCTGATCCAATCCATGCGGCGTTCGGCGTCGTCGACGCCGAGCAACGTCGTGCCGGTGGTCTTGGCGGTTTCCAAGCCGCTCACCGCAGTGTTGTACTCGCCGGCCAGTTTGCCGAACTCCTGGGTCGCGTCGCCGGCGGCTTTTTGCGGAGCGGCGAACGCTTCGGCGTTGATCGACTTCAGGAACGCCCAGTTGCCGATGTAGATGCCGGTGAAGCCGACCAGTAGGAACGAGGCGGCCGCCAATCCCCACGGCTTTTTCGCCTGGATCAGCCGTTGAACCTGGATTTCGCGGGGCAGCAGGTTGGTCTGCAGCCGACCCTGCTTCACGCCTTGCAGCGCCAAGCCGTAGGCGACGCAGAAGCTCGGCAGGTTTTCCGCGAACGCTTGGGATTTTACGACTTCGTCGCCGTCCAAACCGCGGAAAACGTCGACCTTTTCGATCTCGTAGGCAAGGTTCTGTTGCAGGAATTTCTGCAAGCCCGGCAGTTTGAAGCCGTTGCCGACCCCCACGACCTTCTTAATGACGTGGTCGCGGTGGGTGCTGGAATAGAAGTTGATCGACTTCTGAAGTTCGTTGACGAAGTCCTGGAAGACCGGCCGCATCGCCTGGTACAGCTTCTTCGGGTCGGGCGCCTTGGTGGCGTTCCGTTTGAGATGCTCGGCCTTGGCGAAAGTGAGTTTCATCTCCTTCGTCAGCGCGCGGGTGAAGTGGTTGCCGCCGACCGGTAGATTTCGCAGCCAAATCGACTCGCCGTCGGTGGCGATGACGTCGGTGCGGTCGGAGCCGATGTCGATCAGAATGAGGGTGTCGC
>JBOFFD010000637.1:0-12139 GCA_051648425.1 Planctomycetia bacterium | reverse complement strand
GACTTCGTCAAATACCTGAACAAGTCCGAATCGACGCTGCACGAGCCGGTGGTGGTGCGCGGCCGGCGGGAAGTCGACGTCGGCGACGACAAGGGGTTCGTCGTCGTCGAAATCGCCGTGCAATACAACGAGCGGTTCGACGAATCGGTGAACGCTTACGTCAACAACATCAACACGGTGGAAGGCGGGACGCACGTCACCGGTTTCCGCAACGCTCTTACACGCACGCTGAACAATTACGGCAAGGCGAACAACCTCTTCAAATCGAGCGACAAGGCGCCGATCGGCGACGACTTCCGCGAGGGGCTGACGGCGGTCATCAATCTGCGGGTGCCGGAGCCGCATTTCAGCGGCCAGACGAAGACGAAGCTGTCGAACCCGGAACTGGAAGGGATCGTCGGGGCGGTCTTCGCCGAGCAGTTCACCAACTTCCTCGAAGAAAACCCGAAGACGGCGAAGCTGATCCTGGAGAAGGCCGCACTGGCCGCCGACGCCCGCGAAGCCAGCCGAAAAGCCCGTGAAATGGCCCGCCAACGCAAGGGCGCGCTCATTTCCGACTCGCTGCCCGGCAAGCTGTTCGACTGTATCGAGAAAGACGCTTTCAAATGCGAACTGTTCCTGGTGGAAGGCGATTCCGCCGGCGGCACGGCGGTCGGCGGCCGAGACCGCTACACGCAGGCGGTGCTGCCGCTGAAGGGTAAGATCCTCAACGTCGAACGGGCCCGGCTCGACCGCGTGTTGTCGAACGAGGAAATCGTCAACATCATCAAGGCGGTGGGGGTCGGCGTCGGCAACGAAGTCGACTTGGAAAAGCGCAATTACGAAAAAGTCGTCATCATGACCGACGCCGACGTCGACGGTTCGCACATCCGCACGCTGTTGCTCACCTTCTTCTACCGTCAGATGCCCGCGTTGGTGCAGAACGGCCACATCTACATCGCGCAGCCGCCGTTGTACTTGGTGACGCGGAAAAAGACGTCGCGGTTCGTTCAGACCGAAGAAGAGATGCGGACGGAGATGCTGCGGCTGGGCATGGAAGGGGCGGCGCTGGTCGTGCGGTCGGCGGGCGACCGCGAGGCGGCCGGCCAGGATTTGGCCGTGCTGACCAACGTGTTGTGGACCGTCGACGGCGCGATGGTGACGTTGGAGCGCCGCGGCATTCCGCTGCGGGAATTCTTCCGACGTCGACACCCGGAAAACAACCGGCTGCCGATGTTCCGCGTCCGGTCGCTGCGGCACGACGAACAATGGTTCTACACCGAAGAGGAACTGAAAGCGTTCGTCGACGCCGATCTGAACGCGCGACGTCCGACGCCGACCGAAGTCGACGGCGCCGAACCGCCCGTGGAGCCGTCGCCGAACGGCGCCGAGACAAACGGTACGGTGAAGAACGGCGCGGCGCCCGACTTGACGGAAGTCGACATGGGACCGGTCATTTTGGAACTGCACGAGGTGCGCCGTCTGAATGAAATGGTGCCGCTCTTAGCCGCGCACGGCCTGGGTCTCGACGACCTCCTGCCGGTGGTGCGCAAGCCCGGCGAAGAGCCGCCGCCGCGCTTCGTCGTCCGCTTCGGCGACGCCGAGGAGCCGATGGAGACGGTCCGCGACTTGGCCGCCGTCTTACGCAAGAACGGCGAGAAGGGGCTGGACATCAAGCGGTTCAAGGGGTTGGGCGAAATGAACGCCGACCAGTTGTGGAACACGACGCTCGATCCGGCGCAGCGGACGATGGTGCGCGTCACCGTCGACAACGGGGCCGCCGCCGACGAAATGTTCCGCACGCTGATGGGCGAGGCGGTCGAACCGCGGCGCGAGTTCATCGAGAAACACGCGCTCGACGTCCGCAACCTCGACTACCACGCCTAAGAAACCGGCGGTCTTACACCGCCGCCGCCTCGGCGAAGGCGTGGGCGTCGTGGTAATGGCGTGTGGTCAGGTCGTTCTGAATCCACAAGAGCTTGGAGATCGCGCGAAGCAGCGCCGTCTCCCGGTCGCGCGGCAGATTGAAGCCGAGCACCGTCGCCGTCAACGCGTCGGCCACGAATCCCAACAGGGCGTTCATCTGCACGAGCGGCACCACGAGATCCGGCGACCCCGCCTTCGGTGTGTGCATCTTCCCGATCTTGTCGAGATACGACGTCATCCGTCCGTCGTACGGCCGGGTCACAAGCGCTTTCAGATAGATTCCCAGATGCTGTTTGCGAAAAGCGATCATCGGATGATCCACCTGCAGCGAATCGACGCCGTCGGGGGTCGGGCCTTCGTAGCCGTGCTGCCGTTTGACGAAATGCCGTTTGGTGGCGTCGTAGGAAAACAGTTTGTCGTAGACGGCGTCGACCAGCGCTGGCACGACCGGGGCCAACAGTGGCGCGGCCGCGTGCAGCGATTCCACGTCGGCCGGCCCGAAGCCGATGAACTCGGCCACGTAGGCGAACCGATAGTCGAGGTCGCTGTCCAGACGGTCTTCGTCGATGGTCTTCATTTCGCGTCTCCTGTCTTCGTCGCTTGCCGATCGAAGGATTGGTCGTAAATAGGATAGTATTGTCCAATTACTTCTACGTTATAACGTGGTAATTGGATGTCAAGGTCTTTTGGATTGCCGATGCGGGTTTTCGAGGTGGCGATGTTCTCTCAGACGGTCGAGTATTCTTTGCGGGCGGTGTGCCATTTGGCCCAATGGGCGCCGGAGGCGCGGACCACCGCGCAGATCGCCGAAGCGACGCTCGTGCCGAAGGCGTATCTCTCGAAGGTGTTGCAGGGGCTGGTGCGCGGCGGCGTGGTGCGCTCGACGCGCGGCTTCGGGGGCGGTGCGGCGCTGGTGAAGAAGCCCGCCGATCTGACGATTCTGGAAGTGGTCCAAGCGGTGGAGCCGATCGAGCGGATCAAGACGTGCCCCTTAGGATTGGCGGCGCACGGCGTGAGATTGTGTCCGTTGCATCGGCGGATGGACGCGGCGATGGCGATGGTCGAGTCGGCGTTCGCCGACACCACGCTGGCCGAGGTTCTGGCCGAGCCGACCGACAGCGTGCCGTTGTCGCCGATCGGTCGGCCGGGGGGCTTGTGTCCGGCGGTCGACCCACCCCCGGCGAAGTAGCCGTCGGTTCGGTCGCGGCTTCCCCGCTGGCGGCGCCCGTCGAGAAACCATACTTAGCCGGTATGATGAAGTGCTTCGATTGCGGGGCGGAACGCGCCCGCGAAGACATGTTCGGACCGCCCGGCGAACTGCGCTGCGAAGGGTGCGTCGCGAAACGACGCCGCGTCTATGAGGCGCCACGCGTCCGTTGGAAAGTCGCGGCGCAGCCCTTCGTCACCTACGCCCTGATGGCGGTTTCCACGGTTTTCACGCTGGCCTATTGGGAAAACCTGCCGTTCGCCGCTTGGCTGATCGTCGACTTGCCGAAGGTCTGGGACGGCGAATTGTGGCGGCTGGCCACCGCCGCATTGCTTCACGGGAGATGGAACTGGCTGCACATCGCCTTCAATCTCTATTGGGTGTACATCTTCGGCGCGGCGATCGAGGCGTGGCTGCGGCACGGCCGATTTTTGGCGTTCACCGTCCTTCTCGCCCTCGGCTCGACGGCGGCCGAGTTCCTCGTCGGTCACACGGTGGTCGGCCTTTCGGGCGTGGTCTACGGCTATTTCGGCTTGCTTTTCGCCCTACGCCGCCACAAGGCGTTCGCCGCGGAGCTGCTTCAGCCGTCGGTCGTGCAGACGATGTTCGGTTGGTTTCTGCTGTGCATCGTCGGCGGCATGATGGACGTCCCCCAACTCAACCGGGTGGCGAACTTGGCGCACGGCGTCGGGTTGGCGCTCGGTTACGCCGTCGGCTGGGCGGTCGTTCAACCGAAACGGAACTACTACTTGACGGGCGTTGCGGTGGTGGTCGCCGGGTCGATGGGTTTCTGCATGTACATGCCGTGGGACGTCCGCTTCGTCGAGTACCGTTTCCTCCAACGGCTCAATGCGGGAGACAAAGCGGGGGCCGAGCGTTGGATTCGCGCGCTGATGGAAAACTCGCGACGGAAGGCTCTCCAAGACCGATTCGCGGCGCCCGCCCGCGACGCCGCGGAGGGCGACTTCGAACCGGACCAAGCCGATCGCGCCAATCGCAACCGACTCGACCCGCCGCCGGAAGTCTCTCCCTGACGGTCGTCGCCTGCGACGAAAACGACCGTTTCGGCCGTCTATCGTCCGATGCCTCAGTATCGTACAATCATTAATTGGTTTTCTTCGCCGGCCGATCCCTCGGCCGCTGGCACTCGCGAGGTGGCAATGATCGCCGATACTATGTTGGGGATTGTTCTTTTCGCTTCGTCTATCCTAGCCGCCGACGCGCCGACCGTTCCCAAACCAACCAAGCCATTGACTCCCGCCGACGAGCAACAGACGTTTCAAATTGGCGACGGCTTGGAGGTCGAAATGGTCGCCTCCGAGCCGTTGGTCGTCGATCCGGTGGCGCTATCGTTCGACGCCAAAGGTAGGCTCTACGTCGTCGAGTACCGCGACTACCCGAAGGGACCGAAGCCGGGCGAGCCGCCGCTGTCGCGCGTTCGGTTGCTCACCGATCGCAACGGCGACGGCCGAATGGACGAAAGCAGCGTTTTCGCCGAGGGGCTTTCATTCGCCCAAGGGGTGCTGGCGGTGGACGACGGCGTGATCGTCACGGCGTCGCCGGAAGTGCTCTTCCTGAAGGACACCGACGGTGACGGCAAGGCCGACGTCCGACGAACGCTGTTCAAGGGGTTCAAGCCGGGCAACCCGCAGCTTCGTTGCGCTCACCCGCGGCGCGGCCTCGACAACTGGATCTACCTCACCAACGGGCTGTCGGGCGGCGAAGTGACCGACGTCGACGGTAAGGCGCCCGCGGTCAGCATCGGGCGGACCGACTTCCGGTTCGACCCCCGCACCGGGGCCTTTGAACCGGCGTCCGGAATGGGTCAGTTCGGCAACACCTTCAACGACTGGGGCGACCGCTTCGCCTGCAGCAACCGCAACCCTGCCATCATGAGCGTGCTGCCCCAAGACGCGGTCGTCCGCAATCCGTACGCGCTGTTGACGCAAGGCCACGACGACGTCGCGCCGTTCGGCGGCGACTCCAAGGTCTATCCGGCCGTCGAAACCAACACCACCGCCTACTCGCACAGCGGCACCCACACCGCGGCGTGCGGCGTTTGGGTGCATCGCGGCGATCTGTTGGGGAACGATTTCCTCGGCGACGTGTTCGTCTGCGAGCCGACCGGCCACCTCGTCACCCGGTCGCACATGTTCCCCGCCGGCTCGACGTATCGCACGGAACGCGCGAAGCCGAAGGTCGATTTCCTGACCTCGACCGATACGTGGTTCCGACCGGTCAGCATCGCCGACGGCCCGGACGGCGCGCTGTACGTCGTCGACATGTACCGCGGCGTCATCGAACATCCCGAGTACATGCCGCCCGGCTTGGCCGACAAACTCGACCTGCGGGCGGGCGACGAACTGGGCCGCATTTGGCGGGTGACGCCGAAAACCGGCGCCCCTCGGCCGTTCGCGCCGCCGACCACCACCGCCGACTGTCTGGCCTTGCTCGACGACCCCAGCGGCTGGCGGCGCGACGTCGGCCAGCGGCTGCTAGTGGAACGCAAAGCGGTTGAGGCGGTTCCCGGCTTGTTGACGAAACTCTCCAGCGCGCCATCGGAAAAGACGCGGATCCATGCGTTGTGGACGCTGGAAGGGCTGGGCGGACTCACCGCCGGCCACGTCGCCGACGCACTGACGGACGCCTCGCCGCGAGTGCAGGAACAGGCCGTTCGGTTGGCGCCGCGGTTCTTCGACGCGACGCCGGCACTGGTCGCGGCCGTCGCCGACCGGGCCTCGAACGACGACGCCCACGTCCGGCTTCAGGTCGCCCTTGCGTTGGGCGCGTCGCCGCTGCCGGAAGCGGCCGCCGGCTTGGCGAAGCTGGCGGTGCGCGACGAACGGTCGGGGACCGAAGGCGTCAAGCCGTCGGTCGACAAATGGATCGCGGCGGCCGTCCTCTCTTCGGTCCGTGACCGCGCGGGCGAGGTCCTGGGGCTGATGTTGGCCGATGCGGCGTTCGCCGCCGACGGTCCGCTCGACCGGCAGACGTTCGTGGCGCGGGTGGCGGCGGCGGCTGCCGGCGCCCCTGACGACGTGGCGTTGGCGAAGCTGCTGGCGCGGGCTGCCGGGGCGAAGGACGTCGGCATTTGGTGGCAGACGGCCGTGTTGACGGGCGTCGCGGAAGGCTTGCCGCGACGCGGCGGCGGGGCGACGCTGGCGAAACTGCTGGCGGCGCCGCCGAAGGAACCGGCGGAACTGGCCGCCGTGCTGCCCCGTGTGAAGGAAGTGTTCGACGCCAGCAACCGCATCGCCGCCGAGCCGAAGCGCGCGACCGCCGACCGGGTGGCCGCCGTCCGTCTCTTGGGCTTCCAGCCGTTCGCGGCGTCGGCCGTCGTCTTCCCGCAACTGTTGGATTTCGGCCAACCGGTCGATGTGCAGATGGCGTGCATCGACGCGATGCAGACCACCGGCGACGACGGGGCGGCGGGGGTGTTGTTCAAACAGTGGTCGACGTTGTCGCCGGTGGTGCGCGGCGCGGCGTTGGACCTGTTGGCCCGAAAGCCGACGACGATCCTGGCGACTTTGAACGAGATGGCCGAAGGCCGGATTCCGCCATCGGTGGTGTCGCTGGAAAAACGCGAACTTCTGTTGCAGCACCCCAGCGAAGAGATTCGGTCGTTGGCGAAGAAGTTGTTCGGCGGCGCGACGGCGGCCGACCGGGCGGCCGTGCTGGTGAAGTACCAATCGGCCGCGGCGGCGACCGGCGATGCGACGGCCGGCAAGGCGGTTTTTCATAAGGTCTGCGCCGCCTGCCATCGGATCAACGGCGAGGGGCACGAGGTCGGACCCGACGTCAGCGACGTCCGCAACAAGACGCGCGAAACGCTACTCACCGACATCCTCGACCCGAACCGGGCGGTCGAACCGCGCTTCACCAGCTACGTCGCCGCCACGGTCGACGGCGAAGTGCTGACCGGCCTTCTGGCGGGCGAGACGGCCGACGCCGTCGTCTTGAAGCGGGCCGAGGGGAAGAACGACGTCATTCCGCGGTCGTCGATTGAATCGATCCGCGCCAGCGGGAAGTCGCTGATGCCGGAAGGGGTCGAAAAGGATTTGACCGTCCAGCAGGTGGCCGACCTGTTGTCGTTCCTGAAGGCGCAGAAGTAGAGCGTCGGCGCGGATCGGATTCAGTCGGATTTCGGGCGGACCGGGAGGTCCGCCCTACGTTTTTGTGCGGACCATCGCGTTGATTTGGGTCGGTTTGGAACCGGGATTGCGGGACGGCGGCGCCGAGCTACAATGCCCGCGACGAAGGACGCTGGAAATGGCAAGGACGACCGATGGATAAGAGCCAGTCGACCGAACTGCTTTTCGATCTCAGCCGCGCGGGCCGGCGAGCTCATTTGACGCCGACCTGCGACGTGCCGTCGCGGTCGATCGATCTGCCGACGGCCGTCTTGGCCGACGAACCGCCGGCGCTGCCGGAGCTGTGCGAGATCGACGTCGTCCGCCACTTTGTCAATTTGTCGACCCTCAACATGTCGGTCGACACGAACTTCTATCCGCTCGGCTCGTGTACGATGAAGTACAATCCGAAGCGGAACGAGCGGATCGCCGCGCTGCCGGGTTTCGCCGACTTGCACCCGTACCAGACCGACGCCTCGTTGCAGGGGATGTTGCACGTTCTGTACGAAATGCAGCGGATTCTGAGTGAGATTTCCGGTCTGCACGCCGCCTCGCTGCAACCGGCGGCGGGCGCCCACGGCGAACTGGCCGCCTTGATGGTGGCCGCCGCCTACTTCCGCGACCGCGGCGAAACGCATCGACACATCGTGCTGGTGCCCGACAGCGCGCACGGCACGAATCCCGCCAGCGCGGTGCTGGCCGGCTTCGAGTGCCAACAAGTCCGTAGCGACAGCCGCGGCTTGGTCGACATGGCCGACCTGGAAGCGAAGATCGACGGCCGACTCGCCGTCTTCATGATCACCAACCCAAACACACTGGGCCTGTTCGACCATCAGATCGCCGCCATCGCCGACAAGGTCCACGCGGCGGGCGGTCTCATGTACCTCGACGGCGCCAATATGAACGCCATTCTGGGTATCACGCGCCCCGGCGATTTCGGCGTCGACCTGCAGCATTACAACCCACATAAGACGTTCAGCGGTCCGCACGGCGGCGGCGGGCCGGGCGCCGGTCCGATCACCGTCCGCGACTTCCTCGCCCCGTACCTACCGGCGCCGATGGTCGTCCGCGCCGAATCGGCCGCCGGCCCGGTGTATTCGCTCGACGACGACCGCCCGCTGTCGATCGGCCGGGTCCGCAGCTTCTTCGGCAACACCGGGGTACTGTTGCGGGCGTACTCTTACATCCGCAGCTACGGCCCGGAAGGGTTGAAGCAGGTGTCGGTGAACGCCGTCCTCAACGCCAATTATTTGCTCGCGCTGGTGAAGGATTTCATTCCCGTGCCGTTCGGCGACCGCTGCATGCACGAATTCGTCGCGTCGGCGGCGGCGATGCAGAAGCAGCGGGGCGTCCGCACGATGGACTTGGGCAAACGGCTGCTCGACTTCGGCTACCATGCGCCAACGGTCTATTTCCCGCTGGTCGTCGCCGAGGCTCTGATGATCGAGCCGACGGAAACGGAAAGCAAGGAAACGTTGGAAGCGTTCGCCGAGACGCTGCGCAGCATCGTCGCGGAACCGGCGGCGACCTTGCAGACGGCGCCGCACTCGCTGCCGACCAGTCGGCCCGACGAAGTGCGCGCCGCCCGCCAGCCGGTGCTGCGGTGGAAGCCGACCGTCCCTGAAAAGACCGTGGAAGCGCCGGTCGCTAAACCGACCGCCGCCGCCGCCAGCTAACCTTCTTCGAGGTCGTCGCCTGAATGCCGCTGGAACTCGCCGCCCGTCCGTCTAAAGACGCCCTTTCCATCGAAGCCGCAGTCGTCGCCCCCGATCTACTGCGCGGAAAGTCGGCCGGCGAGATTGAACGGCTGCCCATCCTCATCGGCTCGACCGACGGCGTCTTGGCCGAGGTTTGCACCGTTCGCGGCGAAATCGGCGGCGACGACGACGTCCGTTTAACGGGCGATTGGTCGCGGGTGAAACGGCTTGGCGCGCGGATGGCGTCGGGCCGATTGATCGTCGAAAGTTCGGTCGGCATGCATGCCGGCGCCGGCATGACCGGCGGCGAGTTGATCGTCCACGGCGGCGTCGACGACTGGGCCGGCGCCGAGATGACCGGCGGTCGGCTTGTCGTCCAGGGCGACGCCGGCGGCGGGTTGGGCGGCGTCTACCCCGGCGGGACGATCGGGATGCGCGGCGGGGAAATCCTGGTCGACGGCTCGGCCGGCGACGAGGTCGGCGCTGCTCTCAGCCGCGGCTTGATCGCGGTCGGCGGCCGGTGCGGGGCGTACGCCGGCCTGGGCATGCTTAGCGGCACGCTGTTGCTGTTCGGCTCCGTTGGCGCGACCTGCGGCCTCGGCATGAAGCGGGGGTCGATCGCCCTTCTTGCCGCCGACAGCGACGAGCCGCAGCCGTCGTACCTCCCGCCGACCTTCGCCTATTCCTGTCGCTACGGGGCCGAGTTCGTCCAGATGTACCTGCGGACGATCGCCGGTCGGGGCTTCGCGCCCGCGAAAGAGGCCGTCGCGAACCTGGGGGGCGGTAAGTTTCGTCGGTATTGCGGCGACCTCGTTGAATTTGGCAAAGGCGAACTACTCGTCCGCGACCGCTAGACGTCCCACGGTGGATCGGAGATCGAAATCTTGAACGCCCCCGTCGAAAAGAAGCTGTTGCGCGTCGAGTTTCACTGGACGGACGTCGTCAACGTCCAATCGTTCGTGGCGATCGCCTATCTTTTCATCGTTCCGCCGGCCGCCTACATACTCCTCGGGAGCGAAGGCGATCTGTTCGCAGTGATTCTGTCGATCCCCGTCTTTCTCTACTTCGGATACCTGCTTCTCGTAGTGCCCATCTGGGCGGCGTCGCTGTCAGGTAAGATTCAGCGGTGCTTGCGGAAGTGGGGGAAGCCGCCGGTCTTCTCGAAGAGTTTCGTCGAATACCGTTTCGTCGATTTCGTTCGAGCGGCCGGCCGGTTCGCCGAAGCGGGGAAGGCGTCCGCGTACTTTGAGTACGAAAATCTGAACGCGGATCTGAACGCCGTCGTGATGCAGACGGCGGTCGTTCGGGCGGGGACGCGGCAATACCACGCCGTCGGTTGGGAGGATAAGGAATTCCTGCCGCTCGACCAATACTGGCTGGCCGCGTTCGACGCCCCCCGCGGCGGCGAACGGCGGATCGTCGTGCGCGTCTCCAAGCGCTACGGCCTGTCGTGGGTGGAAATCGCCTGTTTCGACGCCGCTTGGGCGCGCGAATGCCTCGACGCCATCGAGGCCGACGCGCTGAAACATTCCTTTCTACGCGGCAAACTTTTTGAGATGCGCTTTCAACAGCAGTCGACCGACGACTACGGCTACTGGGCGCAGTCGCCGGGGTTGCAGATACACTTCCGGCCCGACAAGGTGGTGACGGACGAAGACATCGTCTTAGACGCCGACGTCGCGCAAGTACTGAAACGCAACGTCTTCGACTGCTACCATTGGCGCGAACGGTTGTTGGCGCTGGGCCTGCCGCGCAAACGGGCGCTGTTGTTCTACGGCCCGCCGGGCACCGGAAAAACCTACACTTGCCGGTACATTCATTCGCGGCTGCCGGCGATGACGACGATCCTGGTGACGGGCCACTCGCTCGGCCGAATCGACGACGTGTGCGGCCTCGCGCGGCAGTTGCAACCGACCCTGGTCATCGTCGAAGACGTCGACTTGATCTTCACCCAACGCGAAATCAATCTTTACAGCACCGCGTTGGGCGACTTCATGGATCAACTCGACGGCTTCAAACCCGACGAGGAGATTTTCTTCATTCTTACGACCAACGCCATCGACCGCGTCGAACAGGCGATCAAAGACCGGCCGGGGCGGATCAACCAGTGCATCCATTTCGGCACGCCGAACCCCGACCTGCGGCGGCAGTATCTGGCGAGGCAGTTGGCGTCTTACGACCACGCCGCCGTCGACCACGACCGGTTGGTGGCGACGACGGAAGGCGCGTCGCAGGCATTTTTGAAAGAGTACGTCTTCCGAGCGGTTCAGATCGCGGCGGAGCGGCAGGGGTATGAGAACTCGGCGCCGATCGCGTTGCTTACCGAAGACTTCGACGGCGCCAAGCGGGAACTGACCAGCGACGGCGACGTCTTCAGCCGATCGATCTTAGGATTTCACGGCGAACGCCGGTGACGGACCACTCCGTCCGTATCCATCGGTCCCGCGTTCGTCATTGCGGATCGCTTACTTGCGACCCCGTCTTGACGATGATCTGCGGCTTCCCTTGGTGCGTGCCGACGACGCCGTTGACCTGAACCTTGGCGTTGAGATACTTCGCCTTGAAGGCGTCGAAATCTTCGATCGACCGCGCCTTCAATTCTTCCTGCCCGTTCTGATCGATCGCCGCCGTGAAATTCAGTTCGCTGCGGAAGTCGGCCTGGGAATTCAGATACCAGAAGACGCCGCTGTTCGCTTTGCCGATCGATTCGACCCGGTACTCCACCAAGCACTTGACGCCCTCGTTTTGCAGGGCGTCCGCCGGGTCGATCTTCTTGAACTCGTCCGTCGCGCTCGGTTCCGCGGGTTTCGTCGACGCCGTCTCAGGAGCGGCGGGCGTTGGCGTCTGGGTTGGCGTTGCCGCAACGGGCGCCGTCGGCGCGGCCGCCGCGACCACGACCGCCGCCTTCTTTTCGGTCTTGCGGTCCAGGTCCACCAGTGACGGCGACCTGCTTGAACTGCCGGCCATCAACCAGAACGCTAATTGGCCGACGCAGACCCCCGCGACGCCCGACGCTCCCAACACCCCGTACCTGCCGAGGGTCTTCTTCCGCGCCGCGGCTCGCAGATTCACCACCCAACGGTCGCTCGGCGACTCGGACGCCTCGTCGAGGAGGGCTTGAAGCATCGTCCACAGTTCGGCGGCGTCTTGGTAGCGGTGGCTCGGGTTTTTCGCGGTCGCCTTGCGGATGATCGCGGCGC
>JBOFFD010000636.1:0-14228 GCA_051648425.1 Planctomycetia bacterium | reverse complement strand
GCACCGCCGCCGGGATCACCTTCTGCGTGGTGATGTACTTCTGGATGAGGGCGAGCCGGTCGTCGGGCACTTCGACCACGCCGACGTTCGGTTCGATGGTGCAGAAGGGATAGTTCGCCGCTCCGACGCCGGCCGAGGTCAGCGCGTTGAAGGTGGTCGATTTCCCGACGTTGGGCAAGCCGACGATGCCCGCTTCCATGAGTCGCTCGTTTCCGTACTGCGTTCCGGTTCCACGTCCGCCGCGTCCCGCCCGACTGGCAGGCGACGCCGACGTTTTGAACAGGGATGGTATGGGTTGAACGGCCGTCGGCCAACCGCGCCGGCGGGCGGGCGCCCACGCCGACGGATTCAAGCCGTCGGCCGCGCGCTTCGCTATAATGCACTTCTTCACACCAAGGATGAACCGCGAATGACGATGGAACGCCGCCGACTGGTCCTCCCGCTTGAAAGCTTTCGACTGTCGAACGGCCTCCGCGTCTTCCTCCTGGAAGACCACGCCGTCCCGGTCGTCGCCGTCAACGTCTGGTACCATTGCGGCTCGAAGGACGACGACCCCGCCTGCACCGGCCTGGCCCACCTCTTCGAGCATTTGATGTTCGAGGGGTCGGCCCGCTACGACGCCGAGTACTTCAAACCGTTGCAGGAAGCCGGCGGCTCCGTCAACGGCTCCACCTCCAACGACCGCACCAACTACTACGAAGTCGTCCCCAGCCACTTCCTGGAACTCGCCCTCTGGATGGAAGCCGACCGCATGGGCGGCCTGCTGCCCGTGTTGTCGCAAGCCAAGCTCGACAACCAACGCGCGGTGGTGCAGAACGAACGCCGGCAGCGCGTCGACAACCAGCCGTACGGCCGGGTGAGCGAGCTGATGGGCACGATGCTGTACCCCGACGGCCACCCGTATTCGTGGCCGATCATCGGTAGGATGGAGCACCTCGACGCCGCCAGCTTGGACGACGTCCGCGGGTTTTTCAAGGCGTTCTATCACCCGGACAACGCCTCGCTGGCGGTGGTCGGCGCCTTCGACCGCGCCGAGGCCGTCCAATGGATCGAACAGTACTTCGGCGCCATTGCGCCCGGCAAGCCGCGCCCGTCGCTCGACGTCGCCGGCCATCGCCGGCAAGCGCCGCCCGCCCCCTGCCGCCAAGACTTGGAAGAGGCGGTCGCGCTGCCGCGCGTCGACTACGCCTGGCGCGCGGCGCCGCGGTTCCACGCCGACGAGCCGGCGCTCGACTTCGCGTCGATGATCCTCGGCGGCCGCACCAAAGACAGTCGGTTCAAGCGCCGCCTCGTCTACCGAGAAAAGCTGGCCAGCACCGTCGACTGCTACCACTACGGTCAGCAGTTGTCGGGCGTCTTCGGCATCCGGGCGTACGCGCTGCCGGGGGTGTCGCTCGATGCGGTCGAAGACTCGATCCGCGACGAATTCCGTCGCTTCGCCGCCGAACCGCCCACGCCCGACGAGATGCAGCGGGTGCGCAACAGTCTGTACAACCAAGCCTATTCCCGCATGGAAACCGTGCTGGGGCGGGCCGACGCCCTCAACCACTACCTGTTCTACACCGGCGCCGCCACCGCGAACTCGTTCCTCGACGAGCTTGACGCCTACGAACGGGTGACGCCCGCCGACGTCATAGCAGCGGTCGAACGATGGACCGCCGGCGAACCGACCGTGGTCGCGGTGCGGCCGGGGGCGTCGCCCGCCTTGGCCCCCGCCGCCGAACCGAAGCCGCCGGTCGACAAGCACCACGGCGTGGTCGATGCGTCGATGTTGCCGGCGGCGGGCCGTGCCCGCAGCTTTTCGCTGCCGAACGTCGAACGGACGACCGCCGCCGGCATTCCGGTGCGGCTGGTGCGGTGGAACCGAACGCCGCGGGTCGACGTGTTGCTGTTGGTCGACGTCGGGTCGATCGCCGACCCCGTCGGCGCCTACGGTTTGTCACGCTTGACGGCCGACTTGTTAGACGAAGGGACGGAACGGTTCACCGGCCTGGAACTGGCCCGCACGCTGGACAGGCTCGGCGCCTCGCTGGCGGTACATGGCGGGGTGGAAGTCGCCAGCCTTGGGTTGCGGACGCTGCGGTCCACGCTGGACGAAGCCTTTTCACTGCTGGCGGAAACGACCCGTCGCCCGCGCTTCGCCGAGGACGACTTCGACCGCGAACGCCGTCGCGCGCTCGCCGACTTGGCGTATCTGGCCAAGCAGCCGTCAGCCGTCGCCGACGACGCCATCGACGAAGCGTTGTTCGGTGCCGACCACCCCTACGGCCGACCGAGCCGCGGCCTGGAAGCCGACCTGTCGCGCCTCGTCCCCGACGACCTTCGCCGGTTCCACGCGGTGTACTATCGGCCGCAGCGCTGTCGGCTGCTGGTCGTCGGCGACACCGATCTTGACGAAGTCGCCGGCCTCGTGAAAAAGCATTTCGGCGGCTGGGGCGACGGCGGCGCGCTATCCAACGGCGTGGCGATGCACGAAGCGGTGCCCGAAATGGATCGACCGCCGACCGGCGGACCGCGGGTGGTGTTGGGCCGTCGGCCGGAAGCCGCGCAATCGGTGCTGCGGGTGGGCCGCCTGGGTCCGCGTCGCCTCACGCCCGATTACTTTCCGCTGCTGCTGGCGAACACCGCGCTGGGCGGCCAATTCGCCAGCCGGTTGAACATGAACCTGCGGGAAGAAAAAGGCCTGACGTACGGCGCCCGCACCGCGTTCACGATGCGGCGAGCCGGCGGCGCGTTCATTGGGGCGGCCGACGTACAAGGGACCGGTTCGGCCGCCGCCGCCGTCGAGTTTCTGCGCGAAGCCGTCGGTGTGGCCTCCGATCGGCCCCTTACCTCGGAAGAGTTGCACGCCGCCAAGGCGTACCTGTCGCACCGCTTCCCCGCGCGCTTCGAGACGGCGTCGGGCATTCTGGCGAACCTGGCCCAAGTGGTGATGTACGACCTGCCCGACGACTACTACGACCGCTACCTCGACGCGCTGGACGCCGTCACGCCGCAGCAGGTCGAAGAAGCCGCCCGCCGCCACCTCGGCCCGGACGGCTGGACGGTGGTGGCCGTCGGCCGCCCCGACGACCTGGCTGGCGTCGAAGAAGCGGTCGCCGCCCTGAACTGGCCGCCGGCGGTCTGACCGCCGCCGGGAGCTTGCGTCGTTTCAGATGCGACGATCGGTTTCCGGTCCATCACTAAAACCGGCGGAGCGCCATGTCATGGTCCGCTTATTCTCTTACCTGGCGATCTTACTGTACGCCTCCTGGGCGTCTACCGGCGAGCCGTTCGGCGTCCGCGTCGTCGACGCCGCCACCGGGCGCGGCGTACCGTTGGTCACGTTGAAGGCCGTCCACGAAACGACCTTCGTCACTGACGCCGCCGGCTGGGCGGCGGTCGACGCCCCGGAACTGATGGGTGAGAAAGTCTTCTTCCACGTCGCAAGCCACGGCTACTCGTTTCCGAAGGACGGTTTCGGTTTCCGCGGCAAGGCGCTTTTGGTGGAACCCGGGGGCCGCGCCGAACTGAAAATCGAGCGCGTCAACATCGCCGAAAGATTATACCGCGGCACCGGCGCCGGCATCTACGCCGATTCAGTCCGACTGAGCCTCCCCACGCCGTTGAAACACCCCGTAGTGAACGGCCGGGTGTTCGGCTGCGACAGCGTCTTAAGCGCCGAGTACGGCGGCCGGTTGTACTGGTTCTGGGGCGACACCAACCAACCGTCGTACCCGCTGGGGAACTATGACACCACCGGCGCCGTCTCCGAGCGGCCCGACGCCGGCGGCTTGAAGCCGGCCGTCGGCGTCGACTTCACCTATTTCGTCGGCGAAAACGGCTTCGCCCGGCCCGTCGCCCGAATGCCCGGCGAGGGTCCGACGTGGCTTTCCGGTCTTACCGTCTTGAAAGACGTCGGCGGCAAGGAGACGATGCTGGCGTCTTACGTCAAGATTCGCAACATGCTCGACGCCTACGAATGGGGCCTCGTCCGCTGGAACGATCATACCGAATCATTCGACCGTGCGGCGGTTTTTCCCGCGAACCCACCGCTGCGGCCCGACGGCCACCCGTTCCTGCACAAAGATTCCGACGGCGAAACTTACGTCTACTTCGCCACGCCGTACCCGTTCACGCGAGTAAAGGCCGACGTCGCGTCTTACACCGATCCCTCCCGGTACGAAGGCTACACCTGTCTCGCGCCGAGCACGCGGGTCGCCGACAAGAAGCTTACTCGCGGCGCCGACGGCCGACTCACGTTCCAGTGGACGAAAGGAACGCCGCCCGTCGACGAGGCGGGGTGTAAGACGCTCGTCGACGCCGAACTCATGACGCCGGAGGAGAAGCCGACGCGACTGCGCAACGTCGACGACGGCAAGCCGGTGGCGGCGCACGGCGGGTCGGTCTATTGGAATGCGCGCCGCCGCCGTTGGATCATGATCGCGGTGGAAGCGGGCGGCACGTCTTACCTCGGCGAAGTATGGTACGCGGAGGCCGACGACCCCGTCGGTCCGTGGACGTACGCCCGAAAGATCGTCACCCATGAAAACTACACGTTCTACAATCCGAAACAGCATTCGTTCTTCGACGAAGCCGGCGGCCGTTTCGTCTACTTCGAGGGAACGTACACATACACGTTCTCCAGCAACAAAAACCCGACGCCCCGTTACGACTACAACCAAATCATGTATCGGCTCGACCTGGACGACGCGCGGTTGAACCTGCCGGCGGCGGTCTACGCCGTCGGCGACGGACCGTTCTTCGCCGACCTCTCGTTTCGCACCCCCGGCGCGACCATCGCCTTTCATGCGATGGATCGACCGTCGCCCGCAACGATTTCCTTCTCGGCGGCCAAAGAAAACGGTGGAATCGTCTTGTCGCCTGGCGCTGCGAAGAACGGCGACGGAAGCGGATCGTCGATCGAAATGCTGCCTGCGGACAGCGGCGATACGCCGTCGACGGCGCTGTTGTACGAGTACCGCAACGAAACGGAGGGCCGACGCCTCTACTCGTTGCGACCCGACGGGGCGCCGCCCGGCTTCCAGCGTTCGGCGAAGCCGCTCGCCCGGGTCTGGAAGCCCTAAGCCGCGTCGACGAAGCCTATCGCGTTGCCGCGAGCACGCACGTTGGAACGGCTGTCGCCGGTTTTCCGAAAAGACTGGACTCACTGGCCGCCGCTAGCCGATTTTCCTACTGTTACCTTCCCGCAGCCGAGTCTGCCGTCTTTGACGGTTGCAACGACTCGGCCGCCCGTACGGTCCAGTAGCCAAGTGGTAAGGCAACGGATTGCAAATCCGTCACCCGTCGGTTCGAATCCGACCTGGACCTCTTCCCCAATTCCTTCCATTCCGTCGACGATGGCCGCGTATATCCAGCATTGCTGGGGGGTCGTTGCGTAATATTCGACCACCCGGCTCGAAGCCCCTTTCGCCACGAACCTCCGTCGCGAAACGTTTGTCTAGCCCGGCATGGGCTTCAGACTCCGGTGGACCGATCACTTCGTCGATGATCGCTTCATGGCGAGATTGCGCGAAGCGAGAACATGGCCAGACTGCATAGTGTACTGCGAGTCAAATTCGCTCATGCGTCGACGATAAACAAAGAGGTGGCGTCGCACCTTGGGATCGACCTTCGCCTCGCCGAAAACGTCTCACACAATGGGTGGGATCTCAATCACACCATTCTTAACGACGACGACTGGGCGTCTCATCAGCTCCGAATTTCCGAGTGCTTGAAGTCGCTGGCCGCGTCGTTCCCATCGCTTCGCTCGAACACAAACGACCTCGAGGTCGACGTAGGAGTCCATCGCCTCTGCGAGGGAGGTTGGTTTCTTGTGAAGGAGTTTTCGGTCGATTCAGAGTTGATCGGCGTTTTGGCGGGGGTCGGAGCGTCGATTCGGTTCTCGGTGTACGGCGATTCCCACTGGTAGTCCGCCGATGCCGCCCGCCGCTATTACGCTGATGGGAATAGTTGCAGCGAGCGATCTAATTCCGCCGATAAATCGATTGATGTACACTTGTCGCCGTTTGCCGACACTGCTGCTCGTACCGACCCTGGCGCTGATGCAGTGGGCGGGCGGAAGCCGGTGCATGGGCGAGTGCGCCGAAGCCGGGCGGCCCGACAGGCCGCACGGCCGCCGGTTTGGCGCGCCGTCGAGAGGACTGCCAGTTTCCGGCTCGGCCGACGACGTCTAGTACCTGAATCTGGACCCCATGGTTGGGCCGTCGCTGAGAGCGGCGGGGCCCGCGACGGTCGGCGGCGATCACCCGCCGCACATTGCTTGCTTCCGCGTCTTACGGGTTTGGGTTCATGGACTGCCGATCGGCCCTCCGCCGGGATGCACGCTCGCCTCCGCGCCGAACGGCGGTTGCCCGCTGTACCTGCGCGTTTGCACCCTTCTGCTTTAGCCGCCGCGAAGCGGCTGCGCACACCGCTGGTCCGTCGCCGGCATTGAACTTCCAGAAGCAGTCCATCGACCTCGCGGGCGCCACCCGACGAGACGTCGATCACTTTCCGGCGGGAGTCGTTTCCGATGGTCAAGACGTCTACTCCCGTCGCACCGTGGATCCTGTTGATTGGGCTTGCCGGCTGTGCGACCGACCTATCCGAGCGACGCGGCCTCCATGCCTTCGGGGCGCCGGCGACTCGGTCCAAGGCCGACGCCACCGCTGCGCCGCCGCCGCCCGCGTTCGGCGTCGTTCAGGCCGGCTACTCGACCGGCGACCCGCCGAGCGCGAAAAACGACGGGAGTCCGCCGCCGCCCACACTTTCGACGGAAAAAACATCAGAGCCGTCGACGGCGCCCATACTCTCGCTGTCCGCCCTCATCGACTTGACCCTCGAGCGGAATCCGCGTCTCGCGCAGGTGGGCTGGGCGGTCGAGACGGCTCGGGGGCGAGCGATTCAGGCCGGTTTGCACCCAAATCCGAGCCTGAGCGTTTCGGGCGACGAATTGGGCGACCGCACCGGGCCGGGGGGCATTTGGACGGCGCCGCACTTCCAACAAGAGATCGTGACGGCCGACAAGCTCGGCCTAAGCAAAGCCGCCGCCCTCAAGGAGGTCGATCAAGCCGCGTTGCGGGCGGCAGCCGAGAGGTATCGGCTGTTCACCGAGGTTCGGCAACACTATTTCGAGACGGCGACCCTACAGCGACGGGCCGAGATCGGGACGGAACTCGTCGCCTTGGCCGAGAAATCGGTCGAAAACGCCCAGCGGCTGTTGAAGGCCGGGCTGAACAGCGAACTCGACGTGGTGCAACTCGAAGTCGATCTGGAACGCTACCGCGCGGACCTCGACGCCGCCGACTGCGCCTTGCCCGCCGCATTCCGCCGGCTTGCGGCGAGCGTCGGGGTGAACGACCTGCCCTTCGCGAAAGTCGTCGGCGATCTGGAGGCGACCCTGCCGGACTACGATCTCGACCGCGTGCGAGCCTACGTCCTTGGCATTCATCCGGAACTTCGGTCGGCGCAGGTCGGCGTCGAACGCGCCCGACTCGTCCTCAAGCGAGCCGCCGTCGAGCCGATCCCGAACGTGACGGTCGGAGCCGGCTACGTCCGGCAGAATCAGAACCGGTCGGACGATTGGGTGGTCGCGGCGAGTCTGCCAGTGCCGCTGTGGAACAAGAACCAGGGGAACATCCTGGCGGCGAAAGCCCAGGTCGGCGAGGCCGCGAGCGAGGTGGGCCGAGTGCAGAACGATCTGGTGGGCCGGCTTGCGTCGGCGCACGGCGTTTACGCCGCCGCGAAGCAACGGGCCGAGCGCTACCGGACCGCGGTCGTCCCAAAGGCCGAGCAGACGTACCAACTGGCCCTGAAGGGGCGGAAAGGCGGCGAGTTCGAGTACCTGCGCGTCCTGCAAGCGCAACGAGCCTTGGCCGAAGCCCGCCTGGAGCACCTGCGGTCGCTCGGCGAGGCGTGGCGGGCCGCGAGCGACGTCGCGGGTTTGATGCTGGAAGACGAGTGGCCGACCGCGCCGCCGACGCCGGCTAAGAAGTAACTGGACATACAATGTCAAACCGAACGAGTGGTTCGGTCCGGCGGTAAGACTTTGTCTTAACTTACTGCATCGAGTCGATTTGTTGTCAGAATGTGATTGACGTTTCCGACTTCCTTGTGTAGTCTTCCAAGTACGGATCGCGGCGTGCGGAGTATTGCGTTGACCAACTTGGCCCGAATTCTGATGCTGGCGGCCTGCGTTCCGCTGCTTCAACCAACCGGCTATTGCCTCTGCAATGCCGACGGGCCGAGTCGCCAAGCGCACCCCCAAGTCGGTTTCGTCGAACCGGCTCACCACCCGGCGTCGGAGAAATCGGGCTGCTGCTCGAAACGGCATGAGCCCGCACAGACTTCGTGTGCGACGCCGTCGTCGGAGTCGGTTCCGCGCCCAGACCGATCGCCCGACGGCGATCGCCACCTGCCGGGGTGCCTTGCGTCCGTCGGCATTGACCGCTTCAAGTGGGTCGTGCCTGCTCAGACGTTCGTCGAGACGCTCCCGCCGGTCGAATTCGGGACGCCCGCGCCGCTTGATCTTCGAGCACGCTTTTTCGTCCGCCCGACCACTCGCGCCACCCACTGGCCTTCGTCGCCGCCGATCTATCTCGCGTACTGCTCCCTCGTCCTTTAAGCACCCGCTCTTCACATCCGCCGTACGGCCGCGCGTCTCCGCTCGGCTTCTCGTTTTCCATACGCCCATCCACCCTTGTCCGACATTCGGCGTGAAGGGTGGCGCGTCCGTTTTTTATCACGATTTCGGGGGATCGCCGTGTCTGAACACGCCGTCTTAGAGCCGCGGACTCTGAATCCGGAAGTTCGTCGCCCATCGCAAGCCGGCCGCCGGCCAAACCGCGTGGGGGCCGTCCTGCGTTTCGTGCTGGAATCGATTCCCACGCTTGTGGTGCTGGCCGGCGCCGGGGGCGTCGGCTGGTGGGGTCATCACAACGGCTGGAAACTGCCGAAGTTCTCCGAACTTAACGGCCACGTCGCGGCAAAAGACGACTGGTGCGCCGAACACAACGTCCCGGAATCGCAGTGCATCGAATGCAACGACGCGCTCTTGCCGAAAGGCAAGGCGTATGGCTGGTGCGGCGTTCACGGCGTTCCCGAGTGCGTCCTGGATCATCCGGAATTGGCGCAACTTTCAAAGACGCCGACGATCTCGCCGGCCGATCTGAATCGGGCCAAGCAGTCGCTCGACTTCGCAGACCGCCCCGCCAACAACCCGAACTGCCGAACCCACGAGCGGCGCATTCAGTTCGCGACCGCTGCCGACGCGGACAAGGCGGGCGTCGCCATCGAGCCGGTTTGGACAGCCCCGGCGGTCGAGTTCGTCACCGCACCCGGCGAGATCGGGTACGACCAGACGAAGGTGGCCCACCTGTCGGCCCGTTCGCCCGGCACCGTGTGGAGGGTTTACAAGCATGTGGGGCAAGACGTGAAGGTCGGCGACGTGCTGGCCTTAGTGGACGCCGCCGAGGCTGGGAAGGCGAAGGCGGAACTCCTCCAGTCGTTGGCCGCACTTCAGTTGCGAGAGCAGACGGTCGCCAGCGTCAAGGAGTCCGCCGGGGCGATCGCCGCCGCCCGAGTCCGCGAAGCCGAAGCCGCCGTCCGCGAGGCCGAAATTCGCGTCGGGGCCGGGTGTCAGGCCCTCACCAACCTCGGCCTGCCGATCAAGGCGGCGGACGTCCGACTCCTTGACGCCGATCGACTTCAGATCGAGCTGCAACTGCTCGGCATCCCCACCGACCTCGCGGCGACTCTCGGCCGAACGGCCACCACCAATCTGCTGCCGCTGATCGCCCCGCTCGACGGACGGGTGACGTCCCGCGAGGTGGTGGCCGGCGAAGTGGTGGACACGACCCGCATCCTGTTCGAGGTCGTGGACGTCCGCTTTCTTTGGCTCACCCTCGACGTGAAGGGCGAAGACGCCCACCGGGTCGCGGTCGGTCAGACGGTGCGTTTCCAACCCGACAACCGGCGGCAAGAGTTGACCGGTAAGATCGCGTGGCGAAGTTCTCAAGCCGACTCTAAGACGCGCACCGTAAAGATACGGGCCGACCTCGCCGACCCGGAGCGCGAGGTGGTGTCGAACACCTACGGTTCGGGCCGAGTGATCCTACGCGAGGAGGAAAAGACAGCGTCGGTCCCGAATGAAGCGGTTCAGTGGGACGGCTGCTGCCACGTCGTATTCGTCCGCGACAAGGACTATCTGAACTCCGAACACAAGGTGTTTCACGTCCGCAAGGTGAGGATCGGCGCCAAGGACGACAAGAACACCGAGATCGCCGCCGGCCTCCTGCCCCGCGAATTGGTCGTCACCAAAGGAAGCGGGTTGCTGCTCACCGAACTTCTGCGCGGCAGCCTCGGGGAAGGCTGCGCTTGTCATAGCAAGAAGTAGGAAATTCACCACAGAGGACGCAGAGAACACGGAGGAAGATCGGAATGGATGAGCGAGACCCTTTAAGTGCGGACGTGATTGGGGCGGCGGTCGAGGTTCACAAATTTCTCGGGCCGGGCTTGCTGGAGAAGTTGTACCATCGCGCCTTGCGATGCGAACGCACGATTCGCGACATTCCGTTTCGTTCCGAGCAACCGGCGTCGGTGAACTACAAGGGACACGAGCTTGGCGACGATCTTCGCCTAAACCTCGTCGTTGCGGGCGAGCTCGTGGTCGAATTGAAGGCCGTCGACCAACTACAGCCGATTCACGACGCCCAACTCATCACGTATCTGAAACTCACCGGCCTCCGCAAGGGCCTCCTCATCAACTTCAACGTCGCCTTCTAAAGGATGGTCTAAAGCGCATAGCCCTCTGACCTCTCTTACTATCTCTGCGTCCTTTGTGGTTGATCTTCATGCTGAACGCGATCATCGATCTGTCGCTCAAGCACCGCTGGCTGGTGATTCTCGGGGCCGTCGCCCTGGCGGTCGCCGGCGGGGTGTCGCTGCGATTCCTAGACGTCGACGCCTTTCCCGACACCACGCCGGTGCAAGTGCAGATCAACACCGTCGCCCCGTCGCTGGGGCCGGCGGAAGTCGAGCAGCAGATCACCTACCCGATCGAACAGAGCCTCGGCGGGTTGCCGAAGGTCACGACCCTGCGGTCGATCTCCAAGTTCGGCTTGTCGCAGGTGGTCGTCATTTTCGAGGACGGCGCCGACATTTACTTCGCCCGCCAACTGGTGAACGAACGGCTTTCCGGGGTGCAACTCCCGCAGGGGCTTTCCCCGCCGCGAATGGGGCCGGTCAGCACCGGCCTGGGGGAAGTGTACCACTACGTCGTCAGCGGCAAGGGCGACGACGTCACCGAACTGCGCACCGTCCACGACTGGATCATCCGTCCGCAGATGCGTCAGGTGAAGGGCGTGGCCGAGGTCAACTCCTGGGGCGGCTTCGAGCGGCAGTATCAGTGCCGCATCGACCCGGCGAAACTGGCCAAGTACGGTCTGACGTTCGACGTCGTCGCCACCGCCATCAAGGAGAACAACCAGAACGTCGGCGGCGGGGTGATCGACCGCGGGAGCGAGATGCTGCTCGTCGCCGGCGTGGGTCGAACGACGACGTTGGAGCAGATTAGAAACATTCAGATCGCCGTCAACGACGGGGTGCCGGTGCTGCTGGGGGACGTGGCCGACGTGCGCATCGGCCACGAAGTGCGGCGCGGGGCGGTGACGGCCGACGGTAGGGGCGAGGTCGTTCTCGGCCTTGGGTTCATGACCATGGGCGAGAATTCGCACGAAGTCACCTGGGGCATGAAGCGCCGGCTCGACGAAGTGAAGGCCGCCCTGCCGGCGGGCGTCAAGGCCGAGGCGGTGTACGACCGCACCGAGTTGATCGGCTACGTCATCGACACCGTGCGGTCGAATCTGTTCGAGGCCGGCCTTTTGGTCGTGGCGGTGCTATTCCTTTTCCTCGGCGACCTGCGGGCGGCGTTCATCGTCGCCCTGGCCATCCCGCTGTCGATGCTGTTCGCGTTCAGCGGCATGCTGTGGTTCGGCGTCTCGGCCAGCTTGTTGTCGCTCGGCGCAATCGACTTCGGGATGGTGGTGGATTCGTCGGTGGTGATGATCGAAAACTGCGTGCGAAGGCTTTCGGAAAAGGAAGATTCAACCACGGAGGACACAGAGAACACAGAGGGGGGAAGAACGAGTTCGATCTCAAGATGCGTAAATTCCGTTATTTCTTCTCTCTCGTCATTCTCTGTGTCCTCTGTGGTAAATTCCTCCACTCGTCTTTCCATTATTCGCGACGCCGCCGTTGAGGTTCGCAAGCCGACGCTCTTCGGCGAACTCATCATTTTGATCGTCTACCTGCCGATCCTCACGCTCGAAGGCATTGAAGGAAAGCTGTTCCGCCCGATGGCCCTCACTGTCATCTTCGCGCTGCTCGGTTCGATGATCCTGTCGATGACGCTGATGCCGGCCTTGGCCAGCCTGCTGCTGCCGAGGAAGCCGTCCGAGCGGGAACCGTTCCTGTTGCGCGTAGTCAAGTTCTTCTATGTTCCGGTGCTGAAGCTCACCATGCGTCACAAGCTGGCGGTGCTGGTGTTCGGCGCGACGGTGTTGGTGGTGGCGTTCGGCATGATCGCGCCGAACCTCGGCGCGGAGTTCGTGCCGAAGCTGTCTGAAGGCGCCATCGCCCTCGGCACGGTGCGGCTGGCCGGCACCAGTTTGAAGGAGTCGGTCGAAACGAACACCCAGGTCGAGAAGGCGTTGCTGAAGGCCTTCCCCGAAGAAATCAATCACGTCTGGAGTCGGGCCGGCACCGCCGAGGTCGCCACCGACCCGATGGGCGTCGAGTTGACCGACGTCTTCATCAGCCTGAAGCCCCGATCCACGTGGACGAAAGCGAAGACGCAGGACGAGTTGACCGTGCTGATCGAGAGGGAACTGCGAACCATACAGGGGCTGAAGTTCGCGTTCTCGCAGCCCATTGAGATGCGGATCAACGAGATGGTGGCCGGCACCCGTTCCGACCTCGCCGTCAAGCTGTATGGCGACGACCTCGACGTGCTGAAGACGAAGGGGGCCGAGATCGAGCGGGCGATCAAGTCGATCGCCGGCGCCGCCGACGTGTCGGCCGAACAGGTGACGGGCCAGCCGGTGTTACAGGTGAAGGTGAAGCAGGATCAACTGGCGCGGTACGGCGTCCCGGCCCGCGCCGTCCTCGACCTGGTCGAGAGCATCGGCTCGAAGCCGATGGGCGAAGTGGTCGACGGCCAGTTCCGCTTTCCCCTCGTCGTCCGCCTGCCGGACGAGTGGCGGAACAGCCCCGAGGCGGTCGGGTCGATCCAACTGCCGACCGCGACCGGCGAGCGGGTGCCGTTGGCGCGGGTGGCCGACGTCTCGATCGTCGAAGGTCCGTCCACGATCACCCGCGAGTGGGGCCAACGGCGGATCGTCGTCACGGCGAACGTGCGGGGCCGCGACCTCGGCGGCTTCGTGGCCGACGTGCAAGCGAAGATCAAGGCCGACGTGACCCTGCCGCCGGGCCGCTACCACGTCCAGTACGGCGGTCAGTTCGAGCAACTCGAACGGGCGCGCACCCGGCTGCTGATCGTCGTCCCGGTCGCCCTGCTGCTCATCTTTTCGCTGTTGTACGCCACCTACGGCAACGTGCTGGACGCCTTCCGCGTGTTCACCGGGGTGCCGTTCGCGTGGGTCGGCGGCGTCGTCGCCTTGTGGCTGCGGGACATGCCGTTCTCCATCTCGGCGGGGATCGGGTTCATCGCGCTGTCGGGGGTGGCCGTCTTAGACGACATGATCCTCGTCAGCTACGTCCGGCAACTTCAGAAGCGGGGCCGAACGCTGGAGCATGCCGTCGAGGAAGCGGCGATCACCCGGCTCCGGCCCGTGCTGATGACGACGCTGGTGGCGGCGTTGGGTTTCCTGCCGATGGCGTATTCCACCGGCATGGGCGCCGAGGTGCAACGGCCTCTGGCGACGGTGGTGATCGGCGGCGTGATTTCGGCGATGGTCATGTCGCTTTTGGTACTGCGGGTGTTGTTCGTCGTGTTTCGGTTTCCGAGCCGGCGAACCCCGCGAACGGTCGGTGAGGGCCAGCCGTACGAAGTGGCCCTGGAGACGATTCCAGCCCGGTAACGGGCGTTTTTCCCTAGTGGTCCGTCAAGTTATGATTTTTGGGTAGAGGGACTTCAGTTTGATTCTGGCGTCGGTGGTGGTGAACTGCCAGTCGACTCCGCGCTGCTTCCCGTTGCGGTCTTCGTGCCACGCCGTCGTCTCCCTCCGCAA
>JBOFFD010000635.1:0-3008 GCA_051648425.1 Planctomycetia bacterium | reverse complement strand
GCAGCACGCGGGCGGTGCCGTAGGTGGGGTTTTCGTCGTCGGGGGCGTGTTGACAGCCGAACCACAACGGCAGCCACGAACCGTCCGGCCGCTGCGTTTGCTCAAGATACACCACGCCGCGGACGACGGCGGCGTCGATCCGCCCGCCCAACGTCGGCAGTTCGTCGCGCCAGGCGACCAGCGCCCGCAGGGCGTGGGCGGTGAGGTCGGCCCCGCTGCGGTCGAACGGCAGGTAGCCCCAGCCGCGACAGAACGTCGGCCAGCCGCCGTCGCGGTTTTGCAGGTCAAGCAGCCATCCGACGCCCGCCCGCACCGCCGTCATCGTGCGGTCGTCACGGCCTTTCGGGTTCAAGAGCCGCAGCGCCAAGAGGGCGCCGGGGGTGTCGTCGGCATCGGGGACGCCGCCCGAAAGCGGGGTCCACGCCCAGCCGCCGGGGTCGGCGTCGGTGTAGGGGTGACGGACGGTGTACTGTTGGTCGAGCAGCCAGCGCCGGACCGGTTCGACGGGAATTTCGTCGGCGCCGAGGGCGCGTACGGCCAGGGTGGTCAACCACGTGGCGAGGTGGGTGTCGATCGGCCAACTGCCGTCGGGCCGGACGCTGGCGGCCAGGAACCCCACGCCGGCCGTCACGACGGGGTGGTCTTTCCGCCCCGCGCCGGCCAGGCTCATGGTGACGAAGCTGGTCAGCGGGGTCGCTTCCAGAAACCCGCCGGAGGCCGGTTGCACCTCAGTCAATTTCCGCAGCGCCCGACCGACGGCCGCCGACCGCAGGCCGCGCACCACCGGATTCGCCGACGGCCGTTTGCGATGCCGAACGTACCCAATGGCGATGAGCGCCGGCAGCGCGTAACTGACCACCGGCAGGTTCACCCGCCGGTACCATGCCGACGGCAGGCAGGCCAGTTCAAACGGCAGCGCCGGCACCTCCCGCCAATCGACCAACCCCGCGAGCGCGCAACAGCAGAGGATGGGCACGGAAAAAGTGTGGTCTTTGCCGTACCGGGCCCGAATCGCAGCCGCGAACGCCGCGGGCGACCGTCCCCCCGCCTTGCCGGCCAGATACTCTTCCGCCCGGTCCAGCGCGACCGCCGCGTCTGGTCCTGAAGCGGCCAGCGTCAGGGCGGACCGGCAGAGCATCGTCGTCGAGATGTTTGAGAAGCTGAGGGTGGTGTCGCCCCAGCCGCCGTCGTCGTTCTGACGGGCCAGCAGCCAGTCGACGCCCCCCGTCACCAACGGCGCCCAGCGGTCGGCGTCGACCAGATGCAGCGCGACCACCGCCGTCGCGGTCGAAAGGGCCGAGCTGGCCAGTTCCCCCTCCCACCACGACACGCCGCCAGTTTCACGGACGGCGTCGCACCGCTCGGCCAGCAGCCGGGCGCGGGCGTCGCGGTAGGCGGCCTCGATGAAGTCGCGGCGGTCGTCGGTCAACGAGAAACCCTTTCGCGGCGCCGCCGGACGACGAACCGCCCGTGGCAACGACGATCTTTATGTCGTTCTTGGAGCGAAAAGCAATGACGACCATCGAACCGTGGGCGGTAGGGGGCTGCGGCAGACAGGCGGAATCGGCTATACTTCAAACCAAGTACGGGAGGGATCGCATGTTTCGACCGGAAGAAATCCAAGCTCGCCTGCGGGAGAAGCCGTTCCGTCCGTTGCGGTTCATCGTCAGCGAAGGGCGGCGCTACGACGTCCACCACCCGGATCTGGTCCTCGTCGGCGAGCGCGACCTTGTGATCGGTTTCGCCCGACCAAGCCGACCAACGATCTTCGACCGGACCGTGCGAGTCGCAATAATGCATTTGGTCGCCATCGAAGAGATCGACCCTTCGACGACCCCGGCCGTCACACCGAACTGACGCTCGACGAGACGAAGTCGGTCGATATCGGGATCAGACGGTCGTCTGGTTGCCGTTTGGGCGACGGGGTTCGGGGGGGACTTCGAACTTGGGCGACTCGACGTCGATGCGGTCGTCGGCGCGGGGGCGTTCGGGGCGGCGCGAGGCGTCTTCGACTTCGTCTTCGATGCCGCGGAGGCCCTTCTTGAACTCGACGATCCCCTTGCCGAGCGATCGGCCGACTTCCGGCAGCCGCTTGCCGAAGAGCAGAATGCCGACCCCCATGATGATCATCATCTCGAACGGGCCGAAGTTTTGGATGAACGCCAGAAGCACGCCCGAAGCGGCGCCGTCAGCCAGGGGAAGCATGTGTCGAGTCCTTTGCTAGAGACGATCGCGGGGGGCGGCGGTGGCGCGCGGTCCCAGACGTCGGCCTTGTTCCCTGTATTGTGGCGTCCGCGGCGACGGCCGGCAAGAGAAAGGCGTTGCGGACGAGGACGGTCGCACGACGGAAACGGGAGGTCGCGCGGAGGGTGGCGCGTTGAACGACGTGGATTCCAGCTCTGTGCGGGACGGACGTTCAACGATTTCCAACGCTTTGGTAGAATCGACGAGACGGCGTCGAAATCGGCCGATCGGCCGAGAAGTCGTCTTGCGTTTTTCGTCCGTCGATTTCGTCCGGGGCCGCGCCGTGGGCAGTAGACTTCCGCGCAACCTCGACGATCTTCTTCGGCGGCGCACCGTCGAGGGCGACCGGATCGAGTACAAGGCCGGTTGGAATCCGGACGCCGTCGTTCGCACCCTTTGCGCCTTCGCCAACGATTTCGAGAATCTGGGAGGCGGCTACATCGTCGTCGGCCAAGAGTGCGACGCCTCCGGGCAGCCTCTCTTTCCACCCGTCGGATTGAAAGATCATCAACTCGATTTGATTCAGCGGCAACTGCTTGGATTCTGCAATCTGATTCAACCGACCTACTTCCCGATGCTGAGCGTCGAAAAGTACGAGGACAGGAACCTCATTGTTTTGTGGGCTCCCGGCGGACAGAACCGCCCGTACAAGGCTCCCCGCGCCGTGACGGCGAAATCGAAGGAATACCACTACTTCATCCGGCGGTATTCCAGCACCGTCGAAGTGAGGTCGAACAGCGAAGACGAACAGGAACTTCTCCGGC
>JBOFFD010000634.1:0-1647 GCA_051648425.1 Planctomycetia bacterium | reverse complement strand
AGGCGAGACGCCCGCACCACAACGCGATCAGCGTCCCGATTCCCGCAACCAAAAGCTCTTTGCCTGCTTCCGGAAGCGCACCGACGGCGTCAATCCACCGGCGCCGTCGAGCCGTCGCCGCGCAGCATCGGCAGGGTGTAACCTGCGCCAAGCGGCGTCCGGTCGACCAGCCGCACGATTTTGGCCGGCGTCGACGCGGCGTCGACCACCGCGTGCAGCCGGGTCGTCGGCCCGCCGTTTTCAAAGAATCCTACCACCGCGAACGAGAAGGTGCGGCCGTCGGAGACCAAGAGCGGCTCCAGCGTCTTGAATTGTTCGAGCGTCGCCACTTGGTCGACCAGCAGCCAGGCGATGCTCTTGTCGACGGCGGTGCGGTTGCGGGCGGCCGTCGCGATCCGCTCGGCCAGCGCCGGCGTCACGCCGGGCAGCAGGGCGAGCGCCTCGGCCGACGCCGCCGACACGTCCATTCTATTCGTGATCGTCTTTTCGTCGGACAGCGACAACTCGGTCAACGCCTTTTCGAGGTAGGCGCCGGCGTTGGCCGACGTCCACGGGCTATTAAGCCGGGGGGCCGACGCCGGCGGTTGCTCGCCGCCGCGGGAACCCGTGGCAACGTCCACCACGTCCACCAAAGGAAACGGCCGGTCGTTTCCGGGGGCGCCGCTCGGAACGGCGGGCGTCGGGGCGGCGGCGGCAGTGGCGTCGATCAGCTCGGAAAAACTGCCGATCTTCTGTTTCTCGGCCTTGTAGGCGGCGATGAAGGTCGCCGTGTTTTCATCGAACAGTTGCGTCAGCGACTGCTTCAAGGCGGCGGCGTCGCTCCCGTTCAGGTTGACCCGCGCGGCACCCCGTGGATTGAGCGGGTCGGCGGTGCTGTACAGGGTGAAGTACCCCGCCAAACCGCGGTTCAGCACGCCGTCGGCGTCGTCGATCGGCCAACTCGCGTCGCCGTCGTTCTCGTTCGGATTGAGCAGGCCGTCGGCGTTGACGTCTTCGCCGTACAACACGTCGACCGTCATGCCGCGGACCTGCAGCAGTTCGCCCACCGATTGCGGGACGCCGTTCCGCGGCTGGATCGGCGGCGACAACGTCCCGTAGTATTCCGACTCGGCGCCGTTGAACTTCGGCAAATCGTCGGCGTCCATCCAGTCGACGAGGGCGTCGGCCAGTTCGGCGGTCATGTTCGGCAGCAGCAGCAGACCCTCGCGGTTCATGCCGTCGGCGCCTCGGCCGAGCGGGAACTTGCCGGACTCGCGGGTCAGGCCGTAGCGGAGGGCGTTAGGCGTGGTTTCCGAAGGCGAGGCGACGGTGAACAGGCCGCGCGGCCCGCCGCCCGCCGCCCCCACTTCGTACGCCGCGAACGACGCCGGGTCGTCGTCGAGGTCGATTTCGCCGTCGGTGAAGGTCGCCGGGTCCGACAGCAGGGCGGCGACGTACGCCACCCCCGACTGCGCCAGCGCGCGGGTGGCCCCGCGCTGCACCGCCGCCCCGGCGCCGCGAGCCTCGGCTCGCATCGCGTAGACGAAGGCGTACGCCCCCAGCGACAGCACCGGCGCCAAGACAAGCACCAACAAGAAGACCGCCCCACGGCGGCGCGTCGTTCGGTTCATCGCGGCGCCGCTCCCGTGGTTTCCGTCGACCCGGCCG
>JBOFFD010000633.1:0-2545 GCA_051648425.1 Planctomycetia bacterium | reverse complement strand
CGGGTTGGATGTCGACGACCCGGCAGGAAGTGAACACCTCGACGCCGATCTTGGCGAGCGCCTGACACGCTTTCTTAGACAGCGACGGATGGAACATCTGAAGGATGTGGTCGTGGCCTTCGACGATGACGACGCGGGCTTTGGTCGCGTCGATGCGAGTGAAGTCGTGCTTCAAGGTGTGGCGGGCGAGTTCGGCGATGGAACCGGCCAGTTCGACGCCGGTGGGGCCGCCGCCGACGACGATGAAGGTCAGCCATTTGGCGACGCCGGCCGGGTCGCAGGTGGTGCAGCGCTCGGCTTGCTCGAAGGCGGAGAGAACCTTGCCGCGGATTTCAGTCGCGTCCTCGATCGTTTTAAGACCGGGGGCGATTTGTTCCCATTCCGGCTTGCCGAAGTAGTTGTACTGCGAGCCGGCGGCGGCGATGAGGGTGTCGTAGCCGATCTCCGATTCGTCGCCGAGCGTGACGGTGCGGCGGTCCGGGTCGAAGCCGACGACTTCGGCCATCAGCACGCGGACGTTCTTGATCTTGCGGAAGACCGAGCGCAGGGGGGCGGCGATGTTGGCGGGCGATAAACCGCCGGTGGCCACCTGATAAAGCAGCGGTTGGAAGAGGTGGAAGTTGCGGCGGTCGATCAGCGTCACTTCGACGGCCGAGTTGCGAAGATGGAGAGCGGCCTTAAGACCGCCGAATCCGCCGCCGATGATTACGACCCGATGTGGCGCCGCCATAAGATTAACATCCCCGTTGAAGATCGTCGGCCCACGACTCATTGTCGGCGTCCTGCCGAAGAACGGACCCGCGGGATCCGTTATACGTGCTGTTTCCGTTGGCGGGAGGAGGGGATGTCTAGCATTTTCCGATACTTGGTAACGGTGCGGCGGGCGAGCGGGTAGCCGAGTTCGCCCAACCGTTTCACCAGGTCGTCGTCGCTGAGCGGATTGGTTTTCTTTTCTTCCGCGACGATGTCGGTGAGTTTGCGTTTGATGGTGTCGTAGGCGACTTCCTGGCCGTCGCTGGTGACGGTGCCGCCGCCGAAGAAACTTTTCAGCGAAAAGATGCCGCGGGGCGTCTGCACCCATTTGTCGTCGACGGCGCGGCTGACGGTGGTGACGTGCACGCCCACCTTGTCGGCGATCTGCTGCATCTTCAACGGTTCGATCGCTTCCGGCCCGTGTTCCAAAAATCCGCGCTGGTGTTCAAGGATCGCGCGGGTTACTTTTTCCAAGGTGCGGCGGCGCTGCTCGATCGCTTCGATAAGAAAACGGGCGGCGTTGATTTTCTTACGGATCCAGTCGATCGCCTTCGGGTCTTCCTGCTTCTCCTGAAGCATCTGAAGGCATTCGCGGCTGATGAACACGTTGGGCGTGTTGTCTTCATTCATTTCGATGACGAATTCGCCGTCGTCGTCGATTTCAACGGAGACGTCGGGTACGACGTACTGCACGTTGGCGGCGGTGAAGTCGGCGGCCGGGTGCAGCCGCAAATGGCGCAGGTCCTCGACCGCCTCGCGGATCGTTTCCAGGGGGATGCCGGTGCGACGTTCGATCGCGGGCCAGCGGTTGTGTTTCAGATCGTCGAGATGCCCGGAAACGATCGTCCGCAGGTCGTCGACGTGGTGGACCATCGGCGGCGGTTCGCGCAACTGCAAAAGGAGGCATTCGCGCAGATCGCGGGCGCCGACGCCCGAAGGTTCAAGGTCTTGAACGATTTCCAGGGCGAGTTCGCCTTGAAGTTCGGCGATCGGTTTTTCGAAACTCGCGCGAAGCGATTCGAGCGAACCGTTGAGGTAGCCGCGGGCGTCGAGGTTGCCGATCAAATGGCGGGCGAACTCAAGGACGACGGTTTCCTCGTCGGCGAAGTCGCACTGCAACTGATCGAGCAGATGTTCTTCGAGCGACGGGGGGCGGTCGGCCAT
Organism: Planctomycetia bacterium; assembly: GCA_051648425.1. Taxonomy (GTDB): domain Bacteria; phylum Planctomycetota; class Planctomycetia; order Kolteriales; family Kolteriaceae; genus JBOFFD01. The sequence goes on along the minus strand of JBOFFD010000633.1, from coordinate 628 downwards.
GTTCTGCATGGCGTCGTGTTTTTTGTCGGACATCTCCATGCCGGACCACCGCGACGTGGACGACGAGGGCGAGAAGGTGTCGTTCCATTCGTCGGCGATCTGGCGGTAGACGGCGAGTTCGGCCTCGGCGGCGTTTTCGCGGGGGGCGGTTTCGGCGCGGTACTCGCCGTCGACTTCGGAGTATTCGACGGCGGGGTCGAAATCGCGGGTCGCGCCGGAGTCGCCGGCTTCCAGGTCGGTGGAGGTCGATTCGGTCGCCGAGGTTCCCACTTCCAAAGCCGGATTCTCGGAGGCTTCCTGGCGGATTCGTTCTTCGAGGGCCATGACAGGAAGTTGAAGGATTTCCATCGACTGAATCATGCGGGGAGCCAGCTTCATGGTCTGAAGCTGCCGCATGTGTTGAGACATATCTAGTCGCATGGCGTGTATCCGTTTTCCATCGCGGTCAAGGTTCGATCGATCGGCCCAAAGGTCGCGAGTCCAGACGCCGCGTCCTTGAAAGTGAAGGCCGCCGATGGAGACGTTACAGATGCTGTCGGCCCGACAAGGCGTCCGCCAGCATTTCGCTGTTGGCGAACTCCAGCACCGATCCGCTGGGAACGCCACGCGCCAATCGGGTCATCGGAAC
>JBOFFD010000632.1:0-8525 GCA_051648425.1 Planctomycetia bacterium | reverse complement strand
CGCGCGGACGGCGTCGCCCGTCCGCCGCCGCGCCCTTTCCTCCAGCCATTGGCCCAAGGCGACCAGCGTGATGATGACCGCCGCCGACTCGAAATACAGCGGCGCTTCGCCGTGCGGACCGACCAGGCCCAGCGGCAGCCAGTCGCCCAACAGCAGAACGGCCGTCCCGGCCAAGTAGGCGCTGACGACCCCCAGGCTGATCAGCGTGAACATGTTCCACGATCCGAGGGTCACGGAGCGTACGCCGCGTTCAAGATACGGCCGACCGCCCCAGAAGACGATCGGCGTCGCCAAAGCGGCTTGCAGCCAGCCCAGCCAACCGGCGGCGTGGGGGTGCTCGGTGGAAAACAGCCAGCGCCACGCCATCGGCCCCATCGCCGCGACGACCAAGGGAACCGTGGCGGCGGCGCACCAGAAGAAGCGGCGACGCAGCGGGGCCGTCGCGTCGAAGTCGTCGGTGGTCGGCGGCAGCGACGGTTCCAACGCCATGCCGCAGTGCGGGCAGTCGCCCGGGGCGTCGGCGACGACCTCCGGGTGCATCGGGCAGAGGTAGGCGGCTCCGGGAGGGGCGGGGGGCGGATCGTCCATCGGCTCGACGGCGGCGGGGCGCGGGCGGCCGGCGGCGTCAAGCCAGCGGTCGGGCCGACGGCGGAAACGGTCGCGGCACGACCGACAGCAGAAATAGACGGTGCGGTCGAACGCTTCGGCCGACCAAGAGTCGGAGGTGACGGCGACGCCCATGCCGCAGACGGGGTCGACGGCCGTCGCGGTCGAAGAGAGGATCGGCAGCAGGTTCGGCGGCGCGGCCGAACGGTTGGACGGATCTTCGGACGGCACGCGCGGTTCCCTTCGTCGGCCGTCGTCGGCGCCGACGCGGCGGGCGACGAGACGGATACATGCTGAAGGTGTACAATTCCGGCGGCGGACGGCTCGTCGAACGGCTCGTCCAACGGCGGAACCGATATTTCGACGGTCGGCCGGGTTTGCATGTTACATTTACGTCGAGGGGCGATGTCGCCGCCATGCAACGGCTTGAGCCTGTCGTCGTCGAAGCGGCGAACCGGATCGACGAACGGCCCCGGTTGCGGGACGCCCTGACGCGCGGCGCGGGCGATGTCGACCGGACCGTCGTCGACGACCTGTGGCTGGCCTTGGACGAAGTGTTCACGAACATCGTTCATTACGCTTATTGCGATGCGGACGACCATGTCGTCGTCGTCGGCGTCGAACGATTGGCCGATCGGGTGGTGGTCACCGTCGAAGACGACGGCCGACCGTTCGACCCGTTGCGGCACCCGGCGCCCGATCTTGGTCGGCCGCTGGAGGAACGCCCCATTGGCGGGCTTGGCATCCATTTCATGCGGTCGGTGATGGACCGCGTGACCTACCGCCGCCGCGACGGCCGCAACGTCCTGCGACTGGTCCGCCGGATCGGCGTCGTCCTCGCCGACGACGACCCTCCCGCCGACGGATTCGACGAAGCGTCGAGTCCGAATCGGCTTGGTTTCCAAGGAGAGACAGCGATGGCAGCGTGGAAAGCCGACGACGTGATCCGCCGGGACGGGGATCGGATCGTCGTCCAACCAGTGGGCGACCTCGATTCGACGACGGGGCCGCAGCTTGAGACGGCGATGCTCGCCGCGATCGACCATGGCGCCCGTTGGGTGGTCGTCGACTTGGCCGCCGTGCCGTACGTCGGCAGCACGGCGCTGCGGGCGTTCCTGGCGGTGTTCCGCCGGTTGGATCAAGCCGGCGGCGTCCGCTTCAGCGGCTTGACGCCGGCGGTGAAGAAGGTTTTCGATCTTTCGGGCTTTTCGTTTCGGGTGGATCTTTTCGAGACGCTGGCCGAGGCGACGTCGGATTTTCCGCCGATCGCCCGGCCGATATCGTAGGGGGCGCGGCCGCAACGCCGGCGACTCTCGGAACGGGTGGGTTATGGACGCGGCCGCGCATCAACTGTTGATCGTCGAATCGGACGCCGGCGCCGCCGCCGATCTGCGCCGCACGCTGCTTCAGGCGCCCCACGCCACTTTCGACGTCCAAACCGCCGATTCGTTGCTGACGGCCTGCCAATTGCTTTCCCGCGAACAGTTCGACGTCGTGCTGCTCAACCTCAACCTCCGCGACTGCTTCGGCCTGTCGACGCTCACCCAGTTGCGCGCCGTCTGCCCCCGCACGCCGGTCGTCGTCTTGACCACCGACGCCGACGAACAGCTCGCCCTCGGCGCCGTGCGCGAAGGGGCGCAGGACTACCTTGTCCGCAGCGAGGTCACGCCCCGGCAGTTGTGTCGCAGCGTCCGCTACGCCTTTGAACGGCAACGGCTGCGGGAAGAGCTGCGCAGCATGGCGCTCATCGACGACCTCACGGGCCTTTACAACCGACGCGCTTTTCTGGCGGTGGCGCAGCTGCAGCTTAAAATGAACCAACGGACCGGTCGGCCCCTCGCACTTTTGTTCATCGACCTGGACGGCTTGAAGGAACTCAACGACCGTCACGGCCACCAGATGGGCGACCAGGCGCTGCGCGAAACCGCCGACGCCCTTCGCGAGACCTTCCGCGAGTCGGACGTGCTGGCCCGCCTGCACGGCGACGAATTCACCGTCTTGGCCTTCGAGATCGGCGACAGCGGTCCCGACTCGCTCGTCGAACGGTTGCGCGACACCCTCCGGCGGCGGAACCTCGCCCCCGACCGGGCGTATTCGCTGGAAATGTCGATCGGCGCCGCGTGGACCGAACCGGGCCTGCCGGCGACGTTGGAAGACCTGCTGACGCGGGCCGACCGCTCGCTGTACCTGGAAAAAAGCAGCAAGAAAGTCCTGCGCTGAACCGATGGCCGTCGATCCGATTTACCTGGACCACGCCGCCTCCACCCCGCTCGACCCGCGCGTCTTCACGGCGATGCGACCGTACCTGGAAGGGCCGGCCGGCAATCCATCGAGCCGGCACGCTCTGGGCCGACGGGCGCGGCGCGCGATCGACGCCGCCGCTCGGCAGGCCGCCGGGGCGCTTCACGTCGACGACGTCGGTTCGTTCCTGTTCACCAGCGGCGCCACCGAAGCCAACAACCTGGCGCTACTACACCTTCGGTTGCCGGCAGGGGCGCTGGTGCTTTCGACCGCCGCCGAGCATCCCAGCGCCGCCGAGCCGACCGCCGAATTGGCGCGGCGCGGGGCGACGGTCGTCAGCCTGCCGCTCGACGGCGACGGCCGGATTGCCGACCTGGCCGGCGGTTGGGAAACGGCCGTGCAGGCGCACGGCCGCGAGGTCGACCTGCTGGTGCTGCAAGCGGCCAACAGCGAAACCGGGACGGTGCAAGACGTGGCGGCCGCCGCCCGGTTGGCTCACGGGCGGAATCCCGCCGTCTGGGTGCATTGCGACGCCGTGCAGGCCGTCGGCCGGATTCCCATCGATGTACAAGCTTTCGGCGTCGACAGCCTGACGCTGTCGGGGCACAAGATTTACGGCCCGACGGGCGTCGGGGCGCTCGTCGCGCGCGACCGAAGCCGACTACGGGCGGCGTGGCTCGGCGGCAAACAGCAAGGCGGTCTGCGGCCGGGCACTGAACCGGTGGCCGCGATCGTCGGCTTGGGCGCAGCCCTGGCGCTCGCCGCCGACCCTACGGCACTGTCGGCCGAGGCCGTCCGGCTGGCTTCATTGCGCGACCGTTTCGAGGACGGCGTGCGGCGATCCGTCGACGAAGTCGTCGTCAACGGTCCCACCGACGACCGTCGGCTTCCCTCGCACAGCAACCTGTCATTCCTCGGAGCGAAGTCCGAGGCGTTGCTGATCGCGCTGGATTTGCGCGGCGTCTGCGCCTCGGCCGGCGCCGCCTGTTCCAGCGGCTCGCTGCAACGCTCGGCGGTCTTGCAGGCGATGGGCGCGACCGGCCCCCGGCTCGACGGCGCCGTACGGTTCACCGTCGGCCGTTTCACCACCGAAGCGGAAATCGACCGCGCCGTCGACGCACTGAAGAAAGTCGTCCCCGCCGTCCGCCGCTCGCTGGCGACCGCGACCTTGTAGTTTCACAGGTGGCTCCGCACCGACGTCAACCCAACAGTTTCGATAGTCACGCGCCGAGCAAACAGCGGGTCAGGAAACGCCTTCGGACGACACGTCATCGGGTTCGACTGCCGGCTGGCCGACAGTTGCGGGCAGCGCGGCAGCGCCAATCAGGCGGTCGCCGAATTGCTGTTGGAAGCGCAGGTAGTGGGCCACCAACCGGTCGGGGTCGTGGTCGAAACGAGCGGAAATCCGCCGCCGGACCTCCCGCACCTCGTCGATAACCGGGTCATTCGGTGTGTTCGCTTCCATCGCTCCCTCCCAGGAGTTCCAGGGGCGTCAACAGCGCGGGCGCGAACAGCCCAAGCAGGCCGTTCACTCGGCGGATATGCCCGAACTTGTTCGCGTTAGCCAAGTGCCGACAATTCCACGTCACTAGGAAGTCGCACTTGTGGTAAGACGCCAGTACCAAGTGCAATGCGTCGCCTCCGGGATCTGCGGGCATCACCTGCTGGGCGATATACGCCCGGACGATCTCGGCGACGGCCGGCTCGACGGGCAACAGCGGTAGGCAGCCGACGAGCGCGAGCCCATCGGGGCTGCGGTCGGGTGGGCCGGCGGCCAACTCGTCCAGCACGGCGGGGCTGGTCACCGACTCGTCGCGGCCGAGGGCTTGGCCCCGCCAATCGCGCGTCCACTCGCGGCGAGCAATGATCGCGGGCGCGGTGCGGGCCTCGTAGTAGAAGCTGGGGATGGTGGTCTCGACGTAGATGCGCGGCTTTGCCATGCCCACGGCACTGCGCTCGAGCCGCCTTGGTCGACGCGAAACACAGGCGGCGTCGATCAACCGCCTCGCGGTCCAAACTCATTTTAGGCGGCTGGCTGATGGAAACCAGCCGACCGCGCCGTAGGGAACCCTTCCAGCCGAAAGACGTAAGTTGCGCGAGGCGAACTCCATCCAGACGGCGCTTGTATTCGGAAGCTGCTGATGATCGCCTACGGCGTGCTCAAAAGCCCCACGCCCTTCGACCCCACGACGGCGTCAACAATCATCGCTTGAAGACACACCATCTGGTTTGGAGTCATGGTTTTCAACGATCCGGCTCGAACTGGAAGTGCCAGGCCGGCACCCCTTCGATTCCGGCGGCCCGCGGCCGCACCTTTGTCTCAGCGACTACTGCGAAGGACTCGGCATCGGAGATCTGGCCCGCCGCCTGGCCCTCCCAGCCGTAGTGCCCGACCAAGCGACCGACCAAGCGACCGACCAGCACGAAGAATCGCCGCTCGTCACGCCCTACCAGCACTGGAGCCGGTGCTGCTGCGCCGCAACCTGCCACGGGCGTCGGCGAAGTTCAAGCGCCTCCACGGTCGCGGCGTCCGTGGCATCGACCACTCCCCGGACGCCGTAGCAGACATGGAACGCGTCCGCACCGACTAGCCGACCTACTCCGCCGAACGAACCAGCTCAGCAGCGGCGGGGTGCCGGGTGAGCTGCGAATCTGGGAAAGCCGTCAGGCCCCCGCCGTCTGCCGCAGCGATTGGTTGGGCGACGACTCTTTGCCGTTGATTTCCGTCTTCAGGTGCTCTCGAGCGGCGGAAAGCAGTTGGTCGTCCTCGACGTCCCACGCCTCGACATCCGCCCAGCCGGCCACGTTGGCGACGAGCTGGCCCACTCGCCAATGGGGGTACCGTCGAGCCAACTCGGCTAACGCCGCGAAAACGTCCGCCCGATCGTTCTCGTTCATGACAACGTCTCCCCGATTCGCGGCGTCCGCGTTACGTCCAAGTTCGGCAGAATCGCGATCACCTCGGCCGGCACCGATTCGCCGGGCCGCAATTTGGCGGCGCGGGTCGCGCGAGTCACTCCGTCGTTGATTCGATAACGCCCGTCCTTGCCACGAACAAGCTCCAGCGGAGGCATCCCGTCGAGAGTGTCGCCATGACGGGCGATTTGGCGGGCGAGCTTCGTCGGGTCCGCCCCTCGCGACCGAATTCCCGCGGGTAGGTGCAATGTCGCCGGATCCACGGCGATGAACTCTCGCATCAATGCCGACTTCGTTGCTTATGCATTATACCAGAGCGGAGCGTGAAACGGGAAGACGCCGCCAAGAAGCGGTGTCGAGCGAGTTACGGTTCCTTGGGCGACTCGGCGACGCCGACGACGCCCGGGTCGGAGTCTTCCATTAAGCGGATCGACGATTCCGAGGGCGCCTGTTCGATGATCTTGTCGAGCTGGTCCGGGTCGATCGGCGGCTTTTTCGGCGGCAGGACGATCGAGGCCACCACCGACGTCGCCAAGATGCCGACGATCGCCGACAGCGGCATCCAACTGGGCACGTCCAAATGGAACGCCTCCGCCACAACCATCTTCACGCCGATCAGCGTCAGCACCAGCGCCAAGCCGAACCGCAGGTAATGGAACATCCCCATGATGCCCGACAGCGCGAAGTACAGCGAGCGCAGACCTAAGATGGCGAAGATGTTCGAGGTGTAGACGATGAGCGGGTCTTTGGTGATGCCGAAGATCGCCGGGATGGAGTCGACGGCGAACAAGAGGTCGGTGGTTTCGACCAGTACGAGCACGACGAACATCGGCGTGACCAGCGTTCGACCGTTTTCCTTCACGAAGAAGTGGTCGCCGTGGTAGCGCGGCGAAGTGGGCAGCAGCCGCTTGACCATCCGCAGTACGAACATTTCCTCGAGTTTGACTTCTTCCTCTTCCTTGTGAAACAGCATCTTTATGCCGGTGAAGATCAGGAAGCCGCCAAAGACGTAGAAGAGCCAGGCGAAATGTTTCAGCAGTTCCGCGCCCAGGAAGATGAAGGCGGCGCGCATCAGCACCGCGCCTAAGATGCCCCAGAATAGGATTTTGTGTTGGTAGAGGGCGGGCACTTTGAAGTGCCCGAAGATCATGAGGAAGACGAAGATGTTGTCGACGCTGAGGGAGTATTCCAAGAGGTAGCCGGCGAGGTAGTCGACGGCGTCGGCCGGGCCGCGGTAGAAGTACAGGAACCCCATGAAGCCGATCGCCAGCGACACCCACACGCCGGTCCAACCCAGCGCCTCGCGCACCGAGAGCGCGTGGGCGTGGCGATGAAAGACCCCCAGGTCGAGGGCGAGCATCAGCACGATGAAGAGATTGAACCCGGTCCAAAGCCAAAAATCGTACGGCATTCGATGTTCCCGGCGGGAGGTTCCTCAGTAGGTCCGACGCCGGCCGGCGCGAAAGCCGACCGACGGAACCTGCGATCCCGCGGAGCGTAGTCTACCGACTTGCCGGGCCATCGGCAAAAGCGGCGGCCGGGGGCGGCGACCGTCAGTCGGCGATCCAGTAGCGAAGGATGCAGTACAGTGCGTTGAAGGCGTCCTTCGGCCGAATCTTCTTACCTTCGCTGTAGTCTCGGCCCGAGTACGAAATGGGCATCTCGTACACGCGCCACTTCTTCTTCCCCTTGCGGCCCCGCGCGATCTTCGCCGTCAGTTCCGGCTCGACGCCGAACCGCGGCTGCTTAATCTCGATTCCTTCCAACACTTCGCGACGGAAGACCTTGTAGCAGGTTTCCATGTCGGTGAGGTTCAGGTTGGTGAAGAAATTCGACAGCATCGTCAAGACGCCGTTGGCGACGCGGTGGCGGTACAAATGCACCCGCACCACTTCTCCCAAAAACCGCGACCCGTACACCACGTCGGCCCGGCCGTCGATGATCGGTTGAATCAGCCGGGGGTACTCGGCCGGGTTGTATTCCAGGTCGGCGTCTTGAATCACCACCACGTCGCCGGTGCAGTGCTTGAACGCCGTCCGCAGCGCGGCGCCCTTCCCCTGGTTCTTTTCATGGAAGCGCACGACCAGGTCCGGCTCGCCTTCCATGCCGCGCAGGATGTCGCGCGTGCCGTCGGTGCTGAAGTCGTCGACCAGCACGATTTCCTTGCGGATCGGGACGGCCCGCACCTTCTCCAGAATCGTGCGGATGGTGCGGATTTCGTTGTAGACCGGGATGGCGACCGACAGCTTGAAATCGACCGGCATCTTGTAGATGCCGAGCTGGTGCATGGCATCTTCGCCCAGCAGCCGATTCATCTGTTCCAGCAACGGAATGTCGGCGGGGTCGGGATCGGTCGACCAGACCATCGCCGGCGCGCCGTCGGCTACGCGGGATGGGGCGGAATCGCCTCCCGCGGTGTCGTTCGTTCGGTCGCCGACTTCCATGGCCATGAGCATTCCATCCTCCGAGGCATCCATTCCCAGTTGTCGTTACCCACGTTCGCGGCGGACCGTCGGGCCGGCCGCCGTCCGAGCTTCCTGCGCGGCGACCGGACGTTTTACCAAAGTTCCGCGATCGCTGCCAACCCCGCCTTCGGGACGATTCGACGCCCTTCCGACTCCGGTCCTTGTTATTGATCTTCAGTTAGTTGCGTGCGCAGGGTCGTTTTTTGAGTCATCGCGCCGATTGAAAAATTGGCTGCAAGAGGAAAGTCTACGACCCTGTGCAGCGCATCCAACAATCTGAAGATCTATAGCCGCCGC
>JBOFFD010000631.1:0-3585 GCA_051648425.1 Planctomycetia bacterium | reverse complement strand
AGGATTGCCCGACATCCAACGGCGTCTCCGCGGCGACCACGTGAGGTCATTTGCCGCCCACGAGCTCCAAGGCTTCCAGATACGCGGCTCGCAGCCTAGTGAAGCTTTCGATGTCGCCGCCTCGGTCCGGATGGGCCTTCCGTACTTTCAGATAATATGCATCTTGGACGTCGCGTTTACTGCACGGCGGAAACAATCCCAACGCAACTAGGCAGTCCGGCGGCGCCGCCCGTTCTTCCTCGGCCGACGGCATCCGCGACAGTTCGGAAAACAGCGTATACGGCCAAACGCCACCGGCCACCACGAACGCCAACCGGTACCCACCGGCGGCGTGCGTCGACAACCCGGTGATCTTCACCGAGATTTCGCTGCGGCCCCCGGCGGTGAACCCGACCTTCGCCGGCGTGCCTCCCGGCAGCGCCACCTCGCTGACGATGCGGCCCCCGTCCATCGACATGTCTATCAACGTGGCCTTGTATTCGACCGGCCGTCGACCTTGAACCGCCGTCAACGTGCAGGGGGCGTGCGTCTTGTATACGGAACCACTCATGCAACCCCCCTCTCCCATACAATGTGACTTGAAGAACGAACATCGGCGACTTGATCGATGGAAACGCTTTTTATCATCACAAGAAAAATTCGCTCCTAATGTTCTTATTCGTCTGTCGGCCCGCCGACGACAAGCATATTTTTCTATGCAAACCGACGGCTCGTCGCCCAGGCGGACGAAATTCGAGGAACCTTATGCAGAATCCACCCCGCGGCCTCAAACTCCGCCGCGACGAACGCCTTTTGGAAATCGAATGGTCGCTAGGTTCCGCCGTTTTCTACTACGCCCGCCGGCTGCGGCTGGCCTGCCGTTGCGCCGCCTGCATCGACGAAAACACCGGCGCTCCCCTCTTGGATCCCGCCGTCGTGCCGCCCGACGTCGGGCTTGTTAGCGCGAAGCTGGTGGGCAACTACGCGATCAAACTGACCTTCTCCGACGGCCACGACACCGGCCTTTACACCTGGGAACATCTTTTCGAGCTAGACCCCGACCCCGCGTGAACGGTATGCAGCCCCCACGACCGGCAATGAAGAACCTTTTTTCAGGACTTAGGTCGGCGAAGAACGCTCCGATCTTCGTCGACCCCTTGTGGACGACCGATTCGCAGCTTATTGTAGATCATAGCGCGACCCCGGCCGGTGCGGCGCGGCGTCGGGCCGTTCGACCCGATGGACCGGCCGAAGGATCGACGAACTCGCGGTGCTTTTCCATGCCGATCAAGTTCCGCTGTCCATCGTGCAATCAACTCATGGGCATCGCGAGGCGAAAGGCCGGCAGCGTCATCGGCTGTCCGAAATGCCACCATCCCGCCAAAGTTCCCTACGAAGACCATCTCGACCGACCCGATCGGGCCGGCTCCGCCCCCATCTTTGAAGCCAGCGATTTCGAGCGTCTCATCGCCAAGGTCGAATCGAACAAACCCGTCCGCGCCGCCGACGACGCCGGCGGAAAACGAGTGCCGGCGTCCGCCAGTCCCCTGTTGCGTTCCGTCGGCGGCCGCCAGCCCGAACGCGAAGCCCCCGTCGGCGGCGCGATGGGCGTCGTTGAAATCGACGCCGCCCTGGCGGCGGCGGCGCGCGATCGCCAAGAGGTCGGCCGCGGCGCCATCGAAGACGACTCCGCCGACATCCCGATCGCCCTCGACGCCGGTCCGACCGCTTGGCTGCGGAATCCCACGGTGCTCTTGGCGCTGCTGGCGGTCGGCCTCATCGTCGCCGCCTTCGGCCTCGGCGTCATCGTCGGCCGCTACGTCGTGCCGCTGCCAGCCTCGGCCGTCTCGCCGACGGCCGCCGCGCCGAATGCCGTCAAGCCCGCCAACCCGCCGCCTGTTCCCCAAGTCGTGGGAGCCCCCGCCGCAGCCCCCGCGCCGCCGGCCGGTCCGCGTTCGGCTCTCGCCGGTGAAATCCGTTTTCGCGGCGACGGCGGCGAACTGCCCGACGTCGGATCCAACATCGTCGTGTTCGCCGCGAAACAGCAACCGTCGGTCAAGATTTCCGTCGCCGGCCTGCCGCCGGGCGACGCTTCCTTGGTCGGACCAAACCAACTGCGGCGCTTCGGCGGCGAATGCGTCGTGGTCGGCGGCGAAGGCAAGTTCACCTTGCAGGTGGCCGAGCCGGGCCTATACCACGTCTTGCTGTTGTCGAAGAGCCTCAAGCGGAACGCCGACCAACCGATCGAACTTTACGATCAGTCGATTTTGGGCCAGTATTTCGACGACGTGCCCAAGTTGCTGAACGACCGATATTATCTCTTGCTGACCCGCGAGCTGCAGATCGATAAACCAGCTAGCGTTCGGGTGGTCTTCCCTCTCTTGTAACGTTTGGCGACGAAATGCCGTCGATGCCGTTGGTCCCGCTTGTGTTTGAACCGTTCTTGCGGCCCCAAATTTGGGGCGGCCGGCGTTTGGCGGAATTCGGCAAGTCCCTTCCACCGACGGGAACCTTCGGCGAATCGTGGGAGGTCAGCGCCCACCCGCTACACGTCAGTCGGGTCGCCGCCGGCCCGCTCGCCGGCCGCCTGCTCACCGAACTTGTCGACGAACACTTCGACTCCGTCTACGGCGCCCACCCCCCTGCCGATCGCCGGTTTCCCTTTCTCTTGAAAATCCTCGACTGCGCCGAACGCCTGTCGATCCAAGTCCACCCCGACGATCGGCTCGCCACCCTGCTGCTTCCCTACGAGTGCGGCAAGACCGAGGCGTGGGTGGTGCTGCAAACCTACCCGGACGCCGTCATCTACGCCGGCCTCAAGCCCGGCGCCACCTCCGACGACCTGCGCACCAGTCTGCAAGACGGCACCACCGAAGGCTGGATGCACGCCTTTCGGCCGCGCGTCGGCGACTGCCTGCTCATTCCCGCCGGCACGCTGCACGCCGTCGGCGGCACGGTGTTCGTGGAAGTGCAGCAGTCCAGCGACGCCACCTTCCGCCTCTTCGACTGGAACCGGCTCGGCCCCGACGGCACCCCCCGCCGGCTGCACGTCGCCGAGTCGTTGGAGTCGATCGCCTTCGACCGCGGCCCGTTGCCGTTGGCCCAACCCGAACCGCTTGACGATCTGCCGCCGGGCGTGGTGGGGCGTCGGCTCGTGCGCTGCTCGCAATTTCAAATCGACCGCTTCCGCGTCTCCCGACCGTACCCCAATCCGTACGCCGGCCGATTGGCGTTGTTCTTCGTCTTGGACGGCGCCGGCGAACTGCACGGCGACGGTTGGAGCCGACGCTTCGAGACCGGCCAGTCGGTGATGGTGCCGGCCGCCACCGTCGCCGACCTGACCTGGACCCCCGCCGCCCGCGACGCCGACCCCGCCCCGAACCTGAAGGCCGACCAGCCGACGGAATCGCTCCGCTTCGAGCTGATGGGCGTCACCCTACCGAATGTGTGACCCGAAGACGAACATGTCGTGGTGCGGACGGGACGTCTGTAGCTCCGCTTCGAGTTGATGGGCGTCACCCTGCCGAATCTGTGACCCTAGGACGAAAATGTTGTGGTGCGGACGTCCCGTCTGCACAAACCGGTGTGAGCCTTCGGCGCCATGAA
>JBOFFD010000630.1:0-4194 GCA_051648425.1 Planctomycetia bacterium | reverse complement strand
GTTCGTTGGGGTTGAAGCCGGCCGGCAGTTGCGACCGACCGGTGAGCATGATGTGGTGGCCCGCCGAGTGGTCGTTGCTGGGGTGGGTGAACGACCGCACCAGCGACCACAGCGGACTGCGGGCGGCGAGCAGCGGCAGATGTTCGCAGATCGATACGCCGGGCGCGCGGGTGGCGATCGGTTTGAATTCCCCGCGGATGTTCTCCGGCGCGTCGGGCTTCATGTCGAAACTGTCGACCTGCCCCAAACCGCCGGAAAGAAAGATGTAGACGACGGAATCGCAGCGGGCGTCGACACGCGCGCCAGGGTCGGCGGCCTGCAGCGCGTGCAGGTGGTTCGTTCCAAGGCCGAGGATGCCGATGCCGCCGACTTGAAGAGCCGAACGGCGAGCGACGTCGGGATGGCCGGTGCAGCGACCGGGTCGGCGCGGCGAACGATTTTTCGGGAGCATGGTCGGCTCCTGTCGGCGGTGGCGGGAAGTTTCGTGCGGCAACGGCGGGCGGAATCGTCACCACTTAAGTTTGACGGAATCCGATCCCACTTTCAAGTCTAAACTCGATTGTTCTTTCGAGGAACCCGCCAAGCGGTTACACGTACTGCGCCTGCAAAACCTCCGCCGCCGATTCGTCGAGCTGTTCGGTGCGGCGCACCTCTTCAAACCGCGCCAGCAGGTCTTCGGGTCGAACGCGCGCTTTCTCGGCGCCTTGCAGATCGTCGACGATCTTACCCCGGTACATCATCACCAAACGGTCGCCCAGGTTGGCGGCTTGGTGCATCGAGTGCGTGACCATCAACGTGGTGAGCCGATCGCGGCGGACGATTTCCTCGGTAAGCCGAATGACTTGGTCGGCGCTGCGTGGATCGAGCGCCGCCGTGTGTTCGTCCAATAGGAGCAGGGAAGGGCGGACGAGCGTCGCCATCAGCAGCGTTACCGCCTGCCGTTGGCCGCCGGAAAGGCCGCCCATTGGATTGTCGAGCAGGTTTTCGAGGCCGAGTTTCATCGCGGCGACGCGGTCGCGGAACAACCGGCGGGCGTCGCGGTCAAGCGCCCACGTCAAACCGCGAAAACCGCCGCGACGCGCCGCTAGCGTAAGATTTTCCGCGATGGTCAGATCGGGGGCGCTGCCGCTGAACGGATTCTGAAACACCCGGCCGACCAGTTTCGCTCGCTGATGCTCGGCCCAACGGGTGACGTCGCGACCCGCCAGCCGCACCGCGCCGCGATCGGGCCGGTGCGTGCCGGCGACGACGCTTTGCAGCGTCGACTTTCCCGACCCGTTGGTGCCGATGACGACGACGAACGAACCCTCGGCGACGTTGAGATCGACGCCCCGCAGCGCCCGCACTTCGTTCGGCGTTCCGGGGTAGAACGTCTTTTGGACGGCTTGCAGTTCGAGCATCGGCGGCTCGGACGGGGCGTCAGTCATGATTAATGCTCCGTCGCCGCATTGATTCAAAGAAGGGCGGCGCGACCAACGCCGCCAGTACGAACAGGGCTGTCGCCGCTTTAAGATCAACGGGGTCCAAGCCGGCCCGCAGCGCCAGTGCCACCATCAAGCGGAACAGTACGGACCCCATCAAGACGCCGACGATGAGCGACGCCAATCGGCGGGTGCCGACGAGCGTTTCGCCCAGGATCACGCTCGCCAGCCCCCAGACGACCATGCCGACGCCCATCTGCACGTCGGAAAACCCCTGATACTGCACCAAAAGCGCGCCGGAGAGAGCGGTCAAACCGTTGGCGAGCATCAGGCCGAGGGTGAGCATGCCGCCGACGCCGACGCCGACGGCTTTCACCATCTGATCGTTGTTGCCGGTCGCGCGCATCGCCAGACCCAGATGGGTGAGAAAGAAGAGGTGCAGCAACAGGCCGACGACGGCCGCCGCCGCCAGCGACGCCGTCAGTAAGACCAAGTCGCGGGCGTTGACCTGCCAGCCGAAAATCGGCAGCGGGCCGCCGCCGGGATTCAGAACGGCGGCGGCCTCGGCGGCGAAGGTCGCCAGCGTCGTCGTCGACGACAGCGGAAGATTGCTCTTCCCCATGACGTGCAGATTGATCGAGTACAACGACGTGGTGACCAGAATACCCGCCAGCAGGCCGTTGATCTTAAAGCCGGCGTGTAGAATTCCCGTCGCCGCCCCGGCCGCCGCGCCCGCGAAAAACGCGGCGGCGGTGGCGGTCGCAGGGTGCCAGCCGCTTGTCAGCATGGCGGCGGCGACGGCGCCGCCCAACGTGATCGAGCCTTCGACGGTGATGTCGGGAAAGGAGAAGACGCGAAAGCTGACTAGGACGCCGAGCGCCAACAGCCCCAAAATTAAACCCAGCGTTAACGAACTCAAGAGCACAGCCATGTCTTATTTTCCCTCGGCGACGACGGCGGGGGAGGCCCAGACGGCCGCGCGGCGAAACAGGCTTTCGCCGGCGCCCATGATCGGCCGGTGGTCGTTGATTAAGTGTAAGACGGCCTGGACGCCGCCGGTTTCAAACAAACCGTGCAACACCCCGGCCAAGTCGACCTCGCCTTTCGGCAACGGGTGGTAGGGGAAGACGGCCGCGTGTGAATGGGCGTACGGCGTTCCCTCGGCGCCGATCGGTCGCAAAAAGTGTGTAAGACCGTCGTACGCGCCGCCGGGAGTCAGTGCGTCGGCCCGACACGCCACGCCGGCGACGGCCGCCGTCGACCGTCCGTACGATCGTTCCGACGTGAACGACAACCAGTCGCGTAGTTTGGGAAACGCCAGGGGCGACTCGGAAGGCGGGGGCGCCCGTCGCGCCGCGCCGACGAGGCCGTCCGTCTCGCCGACGGCCACCACCAGGACGGCCGGTTGGTCGACGACGGCAAGCACGTCGGCGAGGATCGTCGACCAACCGAGGCGGGCGTCGCCGACGGCCTCAAATCGCAGGTGGACGGTCGGGTGGAAGTCGGCCGAGGCGACGTTTTCAGCGTGGACGGTCGGCAGGTACTGCTCGGCGGCGGACTGGTAATCCGGTGGCGAACCGCGCAATGCCGGCGCGACGACGGCCGACCCGCCGAACGCCACGAACTCGCCGAAAAGCGCGGGGTTTCCGGCCGCCGCGGCGCCGTCGAACGCCGCGACGCCGAGCGCGACCAGGTTTCGGTCGCACACCAACGGCAGGACGCCGTCCGTCGAACCGGTGAACCGCAGCGGCGCGGACCGACCGTTTTTCGCGTAGACGTCCACCGTGCGGTCGTCGTGGACGATCGTTCGCGGCTTCGGCGGGGCTGACGGGGCATCGATTTTGGCGGCGCTGGTCGGCTCGCGGCAGAGCTGTTTTTCCAGTCCGCTGAGACGCAGGACTTCACGCACCGTCGAAGTCGGGCGGACGACGCCGAAGAACCCTTTCACCGCCGCCAGTCGTCGGTGGGCGACGAGCAGGACGCGGATGCCTGCCGAGCTGAGGTATTCGACGCCGCTGAAATCCAGGACCAAATGGTGGACGCCCGCGCGCACCACCTCGTCGATGGCGGCCGAGACGCTGTCGGACCAAGTGTTGTCGAGGCGTCCAACCAGTTCCAAGACTCGGCCGGCGTCGGTCGACTTCGCGGTTATCTTCATTCGGTCGATTCTTTCATTCGGCGGCCGACTTAGGTTTCGCGGTTGCGGAAGGTTCGGGGGTCGGCTTCGGTCGGTCGCGGCGCTTGCCGTCCTTGATCCAGACGTCGGCCGATTCGAGCCAGTCTTTCGGCAACTTCCAGCCGCCGGCGACGCCCTTCAGTGCGTCTTCATTGATCTGCAAGGTCGGCGGAACGAACCGCTCGATCGGCATCGTTTTGATCTCGACGCCGCGCAGCACGTCACCGGCGATTTGACCGCCGCGGCGGCCGACCTCCGTGTAATTGGCGCCAAGGTCGAACAAGGAACCCTCCGCCGCCGTGCCGGGAATCGACGTGAAGACCGGCACTTTCGCCTCGCGGCACAGGCCCAGGACGACTTCGACGGCGGACAGCACGTTGACGTCGGGCCCCACCCAGAAGACGTCGAGGTCGCGCGCGAGGACGGTGTTCGTCGCTTCACGAAGGGCGGCCGAGTTTTCCGCGTTCGCTTCGATCAGCTCGATGCCCAGCCGCTTGCAAGCCGCCCGGCCGATCTTCGTGCCGATTTCCGAGTTCACCTCCCCGGCGTTCCAGACCATGCCGACGCGCGT
This sequence comes from Planctomycetia bacterium, assembly GCA_051648425.1. Lineage (GTDB taxonomy): Bacteria > Planctomycetota > Planctomycetia > Kolteriales > Kolteriaceae > JBOFFD01. The sequence goes on along the minus strand of JBOFFD010000630.1, from coordinate 26 downwards.
AGCCGTCGGGTTGAGTCGGCGAAGGG
>JBOFFD010000629.1:0-2185 GCA_051648425.1 Planctomycetia bacterium | reverse complement strand
CGTCGACCGCCGGCGGGGCGCCCGTCGCGTGGCCGATCGACCTCATCGGATTGATCGCCGGGCCGGTCGTCGCCGGCTGGTGGTTGTTCGGCGTCGACCCCGGCGCATTGACGCCCGAAGCGCACCGACTGGCGGCCGTCTGCCTGCTGACCATCATCTGGTGGGTCACCGAACCGATTCCGATCGCCGCCACCGGCTTGGCCGCCGTCATGCTCTGCGTCTTTCTTGGCGCCATTCCCGGCGACTCGAACAAGATAGCCCGCGTGGCGCTTTCCGGTTTCGGCAGTCCGTCGGTCTACTTCCTGTTCGGCGGCCTCTTCATCGGTCGCGCGATGGAAAAACACGGCCTGGATCGTCGACTGGCCTACTCGGTCCTCTGCACTGAATGGGCCGGCCGGTCGCCCTTCACGTTGCTGGCGGCGGTGGGGTCGGCCGTCTGCGTGTTGTCGATGTGGATTTCCAACACCGCCGCCACCGCGATGGTGTTTCCGATCGTGCTGGGGATCATTCGCATTCTGGATCGCGGAGGCGACGATGAAGGCGCGCCGCTGCTGCACGAACAACCCGCGTGGGGCGCCTTCGCCCGGTCGCAGTACGCTTCGTCGTTGCTCTTGGTCACTGCGTACGCTTCGTCCATCGGCGGCGTGGCGACGCCCATCGGCACGGCGACGAACGTCGTGGCGATGGGTTTCTTCGAGCGGCCCGAATACATGGGCAAGTCGGTCGATTTCCTGCGCTGGTGCCTCGTCGGGGTGCCGATCGCGTTTTCGCTGCTAGCGGTGTTGGTCGCGTGGTTGTGGTTTCTGTCTCCCAAGCCCGACGTCGACCTGCCGCTGTTGCGCACTTACCTTCGCGGACGGCGCGACGAGCTTGGTCCCTGGACCGCCGGCCAAATGAATACGCTCGTCGTCTTCTTAGTCGTCGTGTCGCTGTGGTTGGCGCCGGCGTTCTTGGCGATCTTCGCGTCGAAGGAAGTGAAGGATTTTTTCGACCGGCGCTTCCCCGAAGAGATCGTCGCGCTGATGGCTCCGGTGCTTCTTTTCCTGTTGCCCGTCGACTGGAAGAACCGGCGATTTTCGCTCGAAGTGGCCGATTTTTCGCGCATCGACTGGAGCGCGATGCTCGTCTACGGCTCGGGCATCGCCCTGGGTTCGCTGATGGTGGAAACGGGGCTGGCGGGAGTGGTGGGCGACCGGGCGTTCAGCGCATTGGGGACGACGAACTGGTTGGTGCTGACGGCGCTGGCCGTGGCGGCGGGGGTGGTTCTTAGTGAGTTCACCAGCAACGCCGCGACCGCGACTTCGCTCATCCCGATCCTTCACGCGCTTTGCAAAGAGGCGGGGGTCGACCCGACGCTGCCGCTGTTGGGGGCGACCTTCGGCGCAAGTTTCGGTTCGGCGCTGCCGGTGTCGACGCCGCCCAACGCCATCGTCTACGGTTCGGGGCTGATACCGATCCGGCGGATGGTGGCCGCGGGGGTCGGGCTGGACGTGGCGTCGATCGCGGTCGTTTGGTCGATTCTGGTCGTCGCCGGGTCGTTGGGGTGGAACCCGTTTTAGGCGGGGTCGTTGATTGGTCGGCGGGCGCGACGGCCACTCGACACTTGTTCACAAGCCACCGGTTCATACACTACTGTTCATGGATACACGCTTCGTGGCGGAAAGACGCCCCAGCGAAGCGGTTGACGAAACGGCGTGTTTGCGAAAGAGGGCCGGCGGATGGCCGCGAAAGTCAAGCTGACGAGCCGTCAACACGAAGTCTACGACTTCATCCGCGAAAAGATTCAGACGCGCGGTTACGGGCCGACGGTGCGGGAGATCGGCGCCGAGTTCGAGATCCGCTCGCCGAACGGCGTCATGTGCCACTTGCAGGCGCTGGTGAAAAAAGGGCTGATCGTCCGCGAAAAGAACATGTCGCGGGCGATCACCATCGTGGCGGACGAAGAAGATTTTCCGCGGCTGTCGCCGACGGCCATGCCGCTGTACGGTTCGGTCGCCGCCGGTCTGCCGATCGAAACCTTTCAGCATCAAGAGGAAATCGACTTCGGCCCGATGCTCTTCGACCGCAAGGGCTGCTTCGCCCTGAAGGTGCGCGGCCAATCGATGATCGACGACCATATCAACGAAGGCGATTTCGTCATCGTGCATGGACAGGAGACGGCGAAGGACGGGCAGATCGTCGTCGC
>JBOFFD010000628.1:0-3802 GCA_051648425.1 Planctomycetia bacterium | reverse complement strand
GGAACCCTCGTCCTCTTGGAAGCGGCGCGGAAGCACTGCCCGAAAGCGACCTTTGTTTTCACTTCGACGAACAAAGTGTACGGCGACAACCCGAACGACCTGCCGTTGGTCGAACTGGACGGTCGATGGGAGATCGCCGCCGATCATCCTTATTTCAAAAACGGCATCGACGAAAACATGTCGTTGGACCACTGCAAACACTCGTTGTTCGGCGCTTCAAAAGTCGCCGCCGACGTGCTGGTGCAGGAATACGGCCGCTATTTCGGCATGAACACCGGAGTTTTCCGCGGCGGCTGCCTAACCGGTCCGGGCCACTCGGGAACCGAACTGCACGGCTTCCTTTCTTACTTGATGCGATGCTGCATCGAGGGTCGGCCTTACACCGTATTCGGCTACAAGGGCAAGCAGGTCCGCGACAACATTCATTCCGCCGACCTGGTGGAAATGTTCTGGAGTTTCCATCGGAGTCCGCGGCCCGGCGCGGTATACAACGCCGGCGGCGGAAGGTTCAGCCACTGCTCGCTGCTGGAAGCCGCCGCGATGTGCGAAGCAAGGGTCGGCCGGCCGTTGAAGATGAACTATGTCGAACAGAATCGGAGCGGCGACCACATTTGGTACGTCAGCGACGTTTCGAGGTTCAAGGCCGACTACCCCGAATGGAGTCACCGTTACTCGATGGATTCGATCATGGATGAAATCCACGACGGATGGCGCGTCCGCCCGTCGCTGAAAGCCGCCTGACCGCGTACTCGGGTCGATCGCCGCCGCGAGGCCCGCGTCAGGGCGTCGGCCGATCGCCCGCCTCTTCCAACCGGAGTCGTCGATGCCGGAATTGAAACGGATTCTCGTAACGGGCGGTGCCGGTTTCGTGGGGAGTAATCTGGCGATCCGACTTAAAGAGTCGCTTGTAGACGCCGAGGTCGTCGCCGCCGACAATCTTCGGCGGCGCGGCAGCGAGTTCACCCTCGACCGACTTCGCTCGCACGGCGTGCGGCACATTCATGCCGACGTCCGCTGCGCCGAAGACTTCGACGATCTCCCCCCGTTCGACCTGGTCATTGAGTGCGCCGCCGAACCCTCGGTCCAAGCGGGAGTCGGCGGATCGCCTCGCCCGGTTCTGGCCAACAACCTCGTCGGGACGTTCGTCTGCCTGGAACTGGCGAGGCGATGGAACGCGGCGATGCTTTTCTTAAGCACCAGCCGGGTGTACCCCATCGAACGTTTGAATTCCCTCCCGTACGTCGAGGCGCCGACTCGCTACGAGTGGATCGCGGACGGCGTCGGCGTCCAGGGATTTTCAGACGCGGGAATCGCGGAATCCTTTCCCACCGAGGGCGCCCGATCGGTCTACGGCGCCACGAAACTCGCGGGCGAACTGGTCGCGCAGGAGTACTTCTTCAACTACGGAGTCCCCATCTTAATCAATCGATGCGGCGTTCTGTCCGGTCCTTGGCAGTGGGGCAAGGTCGATCAAGGGGTGGTCACGCTTTGGGTGATGCACCACTTCCTTCATAAGCCCCTCAAGTACATAGGATTCGGCGGCGAGGGGAAGCAGGTGCGAGACGTCCTTCACGTCGACGACTTGTTCGACGTCGTCTGGAAGCAGCTTCGGCGGCCGGAGGCGTGGGACGCGCGAGTGTACAACGTCGGCGGCGGACTCGACGTCAGTATGTCGCTGTCGGAACTGACGGAGCACTGCCGGAGGGAGACGGGACGTACGACGACGATCGGATCGCGGCCCGAAACCTCGCCCGTCGACCTACGACTGTACGTCACCGACGCGAGAAAAGCATCGGTCGACTTTGATTGGCGTCCGAGTCGCCCGGTGGAAACAATCGTGTCCGACATCCATCGGTGGCTTGTCGAGAATCAAGGAAGCGTTCTGAAAGCCAGTGCTTGAGGACCAGCCATGAACCGTTTGAAACTAAGCGTGGTCATTCCGGCGTACAATGAAGAAAAGAACCTGCCGGCGACGGTCGCGAAACTGCGGATCGCGTTGCAGGGGGCGTCGATTCCGTACGAAATCGTCGTCGTCGACGACAACAGTACCGACGGAACAGCCGAGGTGATCGCAACGCTAAGCGCCGAGGATCCGTGCGTACGCCGCGTCACGCGGCGTCCGCCGGGCGGTTTCGGACGAGCGGTTCGCAGCGGCCTGGAAGCGGTGGAAGGGGATGCGGTCGTTCTGGTGATGGCCGACAGTTCCGACGACCCGGCCGACGTCGTTCGATATTACCGCAAGCTCGAGGAAGGTTACGACTGCGTTTTCGGTTCGCGTTTCATCGCCGGTAGCAAGGTCAGCAACTATCCGCGTCTGAAGTACATCGTCAACCGCATCGTCAATCGATGCATTCAGTTGCTGTTTTGGTGTCCTTACAACGACCTGACGAACGCTTTCAAGGCTTACCGCACCGACGTGATCCGCGCGTGTTCGCCCTACCAAGGCTGTCATTTCAACATCACCATCGAGATGTCTCTCGGCGCCTTGATCCGCAACTACAACATCGCTCAGGTGCCCATCAACTGGTACGGGCGGACGTGGGGCGTGTCGAATCTTTCGCTCCGCAAGATGGGCCGCCGCTACCTTGAAACCCTCATCAAGGCTTACGCCGAACGGATGTTGATTCAGGACGACCTCCTGGCCGAGCGCCTCGCTTCGCGCCGCCGAGGTGAGCAATTGCTTTCGGACCTCGCTTCGCAAATCGATGACGTCGAACGCCGCCTCGAACGTCTCGAGCACGGCGATCCGCCGGCCGATTTCACGCCGCTTCGACGAACCGGCTGAGTTTCGCGGGGAAGCGCCGAAGGGGGGCTGCGTCGAAAGGGAGAAAACGATGCCGAGTTTTGCAGTCGATGGAAATTTGTCGTTCAGATCGGAATGCTTCGACGCTAGAACCGTCGCGGCCCCGCGAAGCGAAGTTCCTTGGTTTCGAAGTCGATCGGGCTGGTTGAACGTCGCCGTCGCAATCGGATCGCTGCTGGTGCTCGCCGCCATCTTGTACACGCGCCATCCTTCGCCGGGGAAACCCCAGTTGTGGGCGGAGGACGCCAGCGTTTTTTACAAAGACAGCATCGAAGTAGGCGCTGCTTCGATCGTCAAACCCTACGCCGGCTACCACCATGCCGCGCCCCGGCTGACGGCTTACCTGCTGCACCGCCTCCCCGCCAAATACATCCCACAGGCATATATGTACGGCGGGATCGCGTGGGTGGTCGTCTTAGGTGCTTTCGTCTATCACCCTCGGCTGCGGCTTCCCTTCAAGCCGTTGCTCGTAGTTCTGCTCGGATTGACGCCGAATTCCGGCGAAACAATGTTCAATCTCGTGAACATCCAATGGCATTTGTGCATCGGGTTGATGCTTTACCTGTTGATCGACGAGTCGCGCACCAGACTGGGATGGATTTTGGATCTTGTTGGTCTGACTCTACTGAGTCTCACCGGAATCTTTTCCGTAGTCGCCGCTCCGTTCTACTTGATCCGGGCGGCGGTCCGAAGGCGGAAGTACGAGGCCGTCGCTTTCCTTATCGTCGCCGCTTGCGCCGCGGTGCAAGTCTATACGATGAAGTCGACGCCGGATGCCGTCCGAACTTACGACTGGTCGACCGTCGTGCAGTTTCCTTGGATTCAGATCCTTTTGACGCGATGCGGCTACAGCATCTATTTTGGACCCGCGCAGGGTCCGGTATCCTTCGCGGTGCTCGGCTGGTGCGCGTTGTTGGTCTTGGCGACGCCGGTGTTGTTCTGCTTCCAGAATCTAAGCGACCGAAGGATTTGCGCCACCTTTGCGGCGTGTTGGGCGTT
>JBOFFD010000627.1:0-2914 GCA_051648425.1 Planctomycetia bacterium | reverse complement strand
CCGCCGCCGACCGCCGCCGCGCCGATTGAAAAAGCCGCCGCATGAGGAAAAGTCGACAATCCAACGCAACGCAGCTAACAAACTGAAGATCAATAGCCGCCGCTTTCCTCAGCGGCGCGTCCGGTGTCGTCGCGCGCCAAACGACGAGGACGCGCCGCTGAGGAAAGCGGCGGCTAACGAAGACGCCTGATCGGGACGGCGGGTTCGCCTGTTGGCGGCGGTACTCACCTTGCGCCCGCTTCGACCGACGCATTGACGCCGTCGGTCTCGCTTGCTTGAATGCGGCGATGATTCCCGCCCGGCGGGCGACGATCCCGTCGTCGGCCGAGCGGTTCGACCGTCCCTTCGGAGACCTTCATGAGTGCGGCAGGTTCACCGCGAACGCTCGTCAGCGTGGCTACGTACAACGAGCGGGAGAACCTGGGGCCGTTGAGCGCCGACATCCTGGCGACGCTGCCGGCCGCCGAAATCCTGGTGATCGACGACGCCTCGCCCGACGGCACCGGCAAGCTCGCCGACGAATTGGCGGCCGCCGACCCGCGCATCCATGTTCTGCATCGGTCCGGCAAGCTCGGCCTGGGAACCGCCGTCACCGCCGCCATGAAGTACGCCGTCGAACACGGCTACGACTTCCTGGTCAACATGGACGCCGACTTCAGCCATTCGCCGAAGCACCTGCCCGACCTGGTCGCCGGCATGGACAAGGTCGACGTGATGATCGGCAGCCGCTACGTGCCCGGCGGCGGCGTGGTCGACTGGGGCTGGATCCGCCCGTGGATGAGTTGGGGCATCAACACCTACGCCCGGCTGCTCTTGGGCCTGACGGCGCGCGACACCAGCGGAGCGTACCGCTGCTACCGCGTGGCGAAGCTGGCGGAGATCGACTTCGGCGACGTCTACTCGCGCGGATACTCATTCCAGGAAGAGATTCTGTTCCACGTCCAGCGGACGGGGGCGACCGTCGGCGAGACGCCGATCGTCTTTGAAAATCGGCGGCACGGGAAGTCGAAGATCGACCGACGCGAGGTCGTGACGGCGCTGTGGGCGCTGCTGTACGTCGCCTGGCGGTTCGGGCCGCTGCCGCGCCGGCTGCGGTCGCCGTAACGACGCCTTGGACCGTTGGATGCCGCCCTTTCATTGGAAACGTTCCCCATGTTGACCGTCGGGCTGGCCGCCTTCCTCGTCGCCTTGACGACGTCCGCGCTGACGACGGCCCTCATGATTCGGGTGGCGCCGACGATCGGTCTCATGGATCGGCCGGCCGCCCGGAAGATTCACGCCCGGCCGACGCCGCTCGGCGGGGGCGTCGCCGTGTACCTGGGCGTCGTCGCCACGCTGGGGACGGCGCTGGCGGCGGCGGCGTTCATCGTTCAGTACCCGCAGTATCACCCCTACCTGCCCGAAATGGCGGTCGACCACGCCGCCGGCGTGCTGCACAAGACGCCGCTCTTGGCGATCATCTTGGCGACGGCCACCGCGCAGTTGATTCTGGGCCTGGTCGACGACTACCGCCGCGGCGGCCTCAGCGCCGGCTTCCGCCTCTTAGTCGAAGCCGGCTTGGTCGCCGTCCTCATTACGCAAGGCGTCAGCGTCACCCTCTTCACCGACGCCTTTTGGATCACCGCCCCGCTGACCATGCTTTGGATCGTCGGTCTGACGAATTCCCTCAATCTGCTCGACAACATGGACGCGCTGGCGGGCGGGGTCGCGTTCATCGCGGCGATCTTCTTCACGGCGGTGGCACTGCTGGTCGGCGACCTGTTCGTCGCCGGCGGCTTCCTGACGGCGGCGGGGGCGGCGGCCGGCTTTTTGATCTTCAACCGGCCGCCCGCCCGCGTCTTCCTGGGCGACGCCGGCAGCAACTTCCTCGGCTTCTGGATCGGCGCCCTCACCGTCGTCGGCACCTTCAACACCCCCGACTACGCCCACGTCACCGTGCTGGCGCCGTTGTGCATTCTGGCAGTGCCGCTGTACGACACCACAACCGTCGTGCTGCTGCGGATTTCGCAGGGCCGCAGTCCGTTCCAGCCCGACAAACAACACTTCTCGCATCGGTTGGTCGCCCTCGGCTTCAGTCGAACGAACGCGGTGCTGATGATCTACCTCGTCTGCGCCACCACCGGCCTCGGCGGCCTGCTGCTCTACTTCGTCCGCGAAGAAGCCGCCCTGCTCATTCTGCTACAGGAAGCCTGCCTCTTGGGGATCATCGCGCTCTTGGAACTGGTCGGCTTCCAGCGGACGATCGCACAGGCGAAGGAGACCGTGCCGGAAGTCGCCGCGCCAACACCCGTCGGCGACGACGCGGAACCACCCCGGTGAGCCGCCGCCGCCCGTCCGCCGCGCCGCCGCCGTCGCCGCCGCCGTCACAGCGCGCGCCCTCGCCTTCCGCGCCGGTCGATCGGTGGCGGGCCGTCGGATTGACGGCCGTCGGCGCCGTCATGACGACCCGAACCCTTTTTCCCTCCGAAGACGCCTCCAGCGGTTCCGGTCTGTGCGTCGTGCTGCTGGAACTCGGCCTGGTCGGCTTGGTGCTGCTCGACGCCCTTCTTTCCCCGCGCCGGTTCGATCGGCCATCGTCGGCCGTCGCGCTGGCGCCGTGGGCGTGGCTCGCCGCCGGCGTCGTTTGGGCGTCGGCGTCGACGGCCGACTACTACTTCGCCGCCCAGGTCGCCGCCTGGGAATGGACCGGACTGGCCGCGGTTTGGACGGCGGCCGCCTGGTTCAGTCGGGGCGTCGGCCCCCGACCGCTTCTGGCCGTGCTGACCGCGCTTTGCTTGGCTGAAGCCGGCTGCGCCTTCTGGCAGGTGGGCGTCGAGTACCCCGACCTGCGGCGACGCTACGAAGCCCGCGACCCGATCGTCATGGACGAAGTGCGCCGCACCATCGGCGTCGAGCCGGGCAGCCCGGAGGCCGA
>JBOFFD010000626.1:0-2351 GCA_051648425.1 Planctomycetia bacterium | reverse complement strand
TGCACCCGCTCGGCGTCACCGGCTTCAACCGCCTCACCGCTCTTTCAACCCGCAACGACGACCCCGAAGGCGCCAGCCGGCCGTTCGACAAGACCCGCGACGGCTTCGTCATCGGCGAAGGCGCCGGCATGGTCGTCCTGGAAGAACTTGAGCACGCCAAGAAACGCGGCGCCAAGATCTACGGTGAAATCACCGGCTACGGCTCCACCGCCGACGCCTTCCGCGTCACCGACACCCACCCCACCGGCCGCGGCGCCTCTGCCTGTCTGCGGGCCGCGCTGGCCGACGCCAAACTCGGCGTCGACGACGTCCACTACATCAACGCGCACGGCACCAGCACCGACGTCAACGACCGCGTCGAAACGCTCGCCATCAAAGACGTCTTCGGGGCGCGGGCGTATAAAATCCCCGTCAGTTCCATTAAGAGCATGACCGGCCATCTCATCGCGGCGGCGGGCGGCGTGGAACTCATCACCTGCCTCTTGGCGATTCGCGACGGCGTCGCGCCGCCGACCATCAACTACCACACACCCGACCCCGAGTGCGACCTCGACTACGTGCCGAACGTCGCCCGTGAAATGCCGCTCACACATACGATCTCCAACAGTTTCGGCTTCGGCGGCCAAAACACCTCGCTCGTCGTCAGTCGGTTCGCCGGTTGAGACCCCGTCCGCGACGCCGCGATCAAGGCGAAGGAACTGAAACGATCCATGAACGATCTCGGCTGGAGTTTGACTCTGCTCGTCGGCCTCCCACTTTTGGCCGGCGCCTTGATCGTCGTCGCGTTCATCGCCGTCACGATCTACGTCGTGATCTTCTACGTGAAGATCATCACGCGGATCTTTGAAACCAAGCCGCTGTTCTTAGTGCCGCAGGTGGCGCCGGACGAATCGGCCGAGCGCGTGGAATTCGCCGCCGCCGACGGCCGCAAGCTGGTCGGCGCCTATTTCCGCCGGACCAACGACCTGGCGCGGCTGCGGGCGGGCGTGATCGTCTTCTGCCACGAATTCGGCGCCAACCGCTGGCTCGCCGTCCCCTACGCCGGCTGGCTTTGCGAACTCGGCTACGACGTCTTCTCGTTCGACTTCTGCAACCACGGCGAAAGCGATTTCATCCCCGACTACCAACCGCTGCAATGGACGACCCAGCACGAAGTGGCCGACGTCTTCGCCGCGCTCGATCATTTGAACAGCCGACACGACGCCGACCCCGCGGGCGTGGTGTTGTTCGGCGTGTCGAAGGGTGGTTCAACGGCCGTCGCCGCCGCCAGCCGTCGGCAGGACGTCCGATCGGTGGTCACCGACGGCGCCTTCCCGACCCACGGCATGATGATCCATTACGAACAGCGCTGGATCATCATCTACGAACACTATTTCAAAGCGCACAAATACATGCCGCGCTTGTTTTACATCGTTCTCACCGAATCCGCGTTGTGGGTGGCGGCCCGCCGCAACCGTCTGCGCTACGAACGGCTGGAACAGGCGATCCGGCGGTTGGCGCCTCGACCGATCTTTCTGATTCACGGCCAGCGCGACAACTACATCAACATGGAAATCGTGCAGCGCTGGTATTCCTGGGCGAAGGCGCCGAAGGACTTGTGGGTCGTACCGAAGGCGAAACACAACGGCTGCCTCGACGCCCAGCCGACGGAATACCGCCGTCGGCTCGCTGAATTCCTGGAACAGTACGCCCCGGCGACCGCGCCGTCTTAGTCGACGCCCGTCGCTGAGAAGATCCGCGTTAGCCGCCGCTTTCCTCAGCGGCGCGTCTTTTTCGGCCCACGACGAGGAAACGGACGCGCCGCTGAGGTAAGCGGCGGCTGACAAGGATGTTTTCCGCCGCCCGCGCGCCCGGAACCGTTGAAAGAGGCCTGTAATGTTTTCACCGCTCCGCTGGTTGCTCGGCCGCTTTCTGCAACGGCACGCCCAACAGCAGAAGAAGCAGTTCCACGCCCTCACCCAACGGCCGATGGAAGTGCAGCGGGATCGGCTGTTCGAGCAGATCCGCCGCGAAGCGCCGACCGCGTTCGGCCGGGACCACGGCTTCAAGGAAATCCGGACCGTCGCGGAATTCCGCCGGCAGGTGCCGATCACCAAGTATGAGTACGTCGCCCCGTACATCGAGCGCGTGAAGAACGGCGAAACCGAAGCGCTGTTTCACAAGCAGCCCGTCTTGATGTTCGCGATGACCAGCGGCACGACCGACACCCGAAAGTTCATTCCCGTCACGCCGCGCTTCCTCCACGACTACCGTCGCGGTTGGACGGTGTGGGGCCTGCACTTGTTTGAAAGCCACAAGGAACTGTGGTTTAAGACGATGTTGCAGATCGTCAGCAACCACGACGAGTTCCG
>JBOFFD010000625.1:0-2396 GCA_051648425.1 Planctomycetia bacterium | reverse complement strand
ACCGACCTTGTCGGCCTTGCTCTCGACCTGCTGGAGTCGTCCGGCGACGTCGCCGGCGGCCTGTTCGACCTTGTCGAACGCGCCGGCCACCAGGCCCGAGGCGTCGGCGAGACTGGCCATCGTGCCAACCGACGAACTGATCGCCTTTTCGGCGCCCTTCTGAATGTCAGTCTGGCGTCCGACGACGTCGTTCAGAGCGCCGACGGCGGTCGCCGCCGTGTTTGCGGCGGTGAGATAGTTGAGCGTCGCCAGCGAATTCGCGGTGTTCGCGGCGGCGCCGACACCGGCGGCGCCGGCGGCCGCCGTCTGCGTCTTTGCCAGAGCGGCGGCCGAGGCCGACGCCGCGACGCCGCTTTCGGCGTAGCGCTTCGACCAAACCGTCGCCTTGGCGATCCCCTGTTCGTAGGAGGTCGAGTCGGTTTCGAGCTTCACGATCAGGGAACCGAGGTTCATGCCACCCTCCTATTGCGCCGGCGGCAGCCCGTCGACGTAGGCCCCGAGGACGGCTACCTGCTCCTCTTCGGACTGGACGCCGCCGCCGCCCCATTGCAATAGGTGGTCGCCGATCGCCGTCGGCGAGCCGGCCGCCCGTTGCGATTCGATCGCCGCATGCGTGACCTGCGCGGCGTGCCAGTCGGGTCGGTGCAGGAGCGGCCCGTCGATCCGTTGGAACGCGAACCACTCGACGAGCTGTCGCCGGGTGATCCGGTGCAGGAATCGGTCTGGGTTCGGTTCGTGGAAGTAGGCCGACAGCTCCAGGATCAGACGCCGGCGGGCGTCCGATCTTAGTTTTTTTCCGCGTCCTTGTCTTCGTCGTCGTCCTCGGCGCCCATCCCGTTGAGCTTGTGCCCCGCCTCCCAGATGCGGTCCAGGACGCGGGCCGACTTCGTCGAAAGCATCGGCACGTCGGACGCGGTGAAAAGCGGCTTGCCCTCGGGGTCGACCACGACCAGCGCGGCGAAACGAGCGCGAACCGAGCCGCCGGTGAGATCGACCTCGACGCGGCGGCCCTTTCGCTTCACGAGCTGCTTTTCCCAGCGGTCCCGCTCCAACGCGGAGATTTCCCGTACGAACACGGAGCCGCCCCATTCCGGGCATTCGACCTCGACGCGCCGTCCGACGTCGGACGCCGACTGAATCTGATCGCGGGTGAGAAATCCCATAAGAGCGGTCCTGCCGTTCAAGTGATGGTGGGGGGGGGCCCCGACCCGGTCAGCCGACCAAGGCTTTCCGGATCGCGACGTTCTTCTTGTCGGCCGCCAGCCGGCGGCGTTCGGCGAGTTTCTCGGCGTAGCCGCGGGCCTCGTCGTCGACCGGCTCGGCGCGGCCGTCGTCGATCAAGAGCGGGACGAGCGGGTCGTCCAGGATGGTGCCGGCCGGCACGACGCCGCCCGGTCCTTCCTGGTCGTTCAAGAGTCGAGCCTGCATGGTTTTCATCCTTCGTTCTTAGGCCGCGTGGCGGACCGTGCTCTTACTCGGAGACGATCAGGATTTCGAGGTCGCAGGCGGCCGTGTCGGCGATCACTCGGATCGTCGCGGCGGCGGCGGTCGGGAACTGCGCGACGTCGCCCGCCTTCAATTTGCTGAAGGCGGCGCCGGCCGCCTCCGCGCGGACGTTGATGAAATTCGTCGAGTCGAGGTTTTTCAGGTACACGTAGCCGCCGGCGGTGACGTCGCCGGTCGACAGGGCTTCCTCGGTCGTCCCGACGCTCTGCACCGTCTGGTGGTACTTCGTGCCGGCGACGTTGCGGTTGAGCACGCTCGTCGAGCCGCGCGAGACGGTGGTGAAATTCCCCTTCTGGAACGTGAGCTGCGAGATCACCTGTAATTCGTTGGCCACGGGTTCTTTCCTCCGGTTCGGTGGTCGGTCTTATCGTTGCGGTCGACGGTGGTCTTACGTCGGGTAGGTCGGCTTGCCGGTCCCCTTGAAGGTCACGGACTTGGTCAGCTTGTCGGCCATCGGCGTGGTCGGGTTGAGACCCGTCAGGATCGCCTTGAACGGCAACGTCGACCCCGAGGGGAAGACGACGCGGACGTCGTTCGGCTCGGCCGTGTCGAGGAGCGCGTAGAGCGCCCGGTGCGTCGACGCCGCCGGGTCGTAGTTGAGATCGATCGTCACGTCGCCGACGTCTTTCAATCCCGCACCGTGTTCGCGCCAGCCTTCCGGCGATTCCATGTCCGAAGCGTCGAAGGTTTCGCGGGTGATCCCCGGCCCCGCGATGTTCGTGACGTGCGCGATCGTCGTGTACACCGACGCGACGGAGATTTGAAACTTCGACCCGAACCCGAACTTCGCGGCCATCTGAATCCCCCTAAGAAAAATCCGGCGGCGGCGTGTAGTACGACACCATGAATTCGACCATCCGACGGAACGGCGCCGTCGCCCGGCCGCCCGA
>JBOFFD010000624.1:0-1856 GCA_051648425.1 Planctomycetia bacterium | reverse complement strand
GGACGAAGCTGCTCGCCGACTTCGACGCCCGGCCGCGGTTCGTGCTGCCGCTTCGCCATCCGCTGGAAGTAGCCGCGTCGTTGAAGAAGCGGGGCGGTACGCTCGTCGCGAAATCGGCGATGCTGTGGCTGCGGCATTCACTGAACGCCGAGCACGGCACCCGCGGGTATCCTCGGTCATTCATCGCCTACTCGCGGCTTCTTCAAGATCCCGTCGCCGAAATGGAGCGGGTCGGCCGTGAAATCGAAATGACTTGGCCCCGCTGCATGCCGGCGACCTGGGTCGAGGTGGAATCGTACCTCGCCGATTCGTTGCGACATCATCGGGAAGACGAAACGGCGCTGCGCCGCCACAGCCGGATCCACGAATGGGTGGTCCGGGCCTACGACCTGCTGACCTCGTGCATCGACGGCGACTCGCCAGAGACGCGGACGTCGCTCGACGCGCTGCGCCAAGAAGTCGACGTGGCCGAGACGGCCTACGCGCCGCTGCTGGCCGACCGCGACCGGACCGCCAAGGAAGCGCGGACGGCTGCCGCCGCCGGCGAGGGCGTCGTCGCTTCGCTGAAAGAGGCGGTGGAAACCGAAAAAAATACTGCCGCCGCGTTGGGCGCGGAAGTCGTCCGTTTGACGATCGAACTAGAGCAGTTCGGCGCGGCCGTGGCCCATTTGAACCTTCAGCTCGAACAAAGCGGATCGACCGCCGCCGAAGCCGAAGCTCGAGCGGCCGACGCCGAGACGGCGGCGGCGCGGCTTCAAGAACAGAGCGAACGAACGACTGCGGAAGCCGCCCGCCGCCACGCCGAAGACGCCCGCCTTTTGGCCGACTACGCCGAACGGTCGGTCGCCGCGGCACAAGCCGGCCTAGTGCGAGCGGCGGAACTGGAACAGGCCGCGGCGGCGGCCGACGCCGCTCGGTCGGCGTTTGACGCGTCGGAACGACGCTTGGCGGAACTGCAACGCCAGGTCGACTACGCCGAAGCGGCGTTGCGACGCCGGGCGGCCGAGGCGGTCCGGCTCGCCAAGAAGAACGTCGAACTGGCCGAGGAAGTCGCGGCGTTGAAGAAAGCGGTGAAAGCGCCGCGCGGCGGGCGTCGGGCGTTGGGCGACCTGCGGCTGGCGCTTGGCCGGACGTCGCGCCGACTGGTCGCCAAATTGACCGGCCGATCGCAGGCCGCGAAGCCGCCGACCCGCAGCCGCCCCGGCGCGAAGCCCGGCCCGGCTTGACCAAGCCCGGCCGTTCGATCGTTTCACGAATCGGCTGATTTTCCCGGCGGCGGTCGCTTTCCGCTTGCCAAACCCACCTCTAAGTCGGCACAATACGTCGTCAGCTTGAGACGGCGACCTCACTCCCCTCTTGCCGGCCCGCCGTCCATTGGTTCGACCCACCGGCCCTCCACCCTGCCGCCGCTTCACAGAAAAAAGGTGCGACGATGCCACTGAGAACCTGCTTTTCCTTCACGGCTTCGACCGTCGCCGCCCTTGCGTTCGCCCTGGTGGGACCGTCGGCGCGCGCCACCGAACCGGTCGCCAAGCCGACGGACCAACCGGTCGGCTTCGTCAAAGACGTCCTGCCGATTTTTCTGGAAAGCTGCATCGCCTGTCACACGCCCAAAGTCAAAAAGGGCGGCTATGACATGACGACCATCGAAAACATTCTGAAAGGCGGCCGCCGCGGCGAAGCCGTGTTGCCCGGCGATATCGATTCCAGCGTCCTATCGCTGATGCTGCACGGCGAAGAAGACCCGCTGATGCCCTTTGAAACCGATCCGCTCGACGCCAAGGAAATCGCGGTGGTCGACGCTTGGATTCTGCAAGGCGCGAAGTTCGACGGACCCGATCCCAAGGTCGATCTGC
>JBOFFD010000623.1:0-8988 GCA_051648425.1 Planctomycetia bacterium | reverse complement strand
TTCACCACGACGCGCTGGGGCGAGGCGTCCATCGCCGCGTAGCCGACCCACGGCCCCGCGACGCCGCGCTGCCGCGTCAGGCGATACTCCAACAGTCGCACCAACCGCCTCCCCTTTCGCGTCCGGGGGCCGAGCGTCGGCGGGCCGGCGGAGGAAGACCGGTCGTCGACGCGAATATCCCAGACGGTATAAGAATTTCGCGGCCCGCCGGTTCGTTCCCCGGCCGCGCTTCTTCAAAGGGGGTACGCCGACCGCCGGCGGTTGGATCGACGCGGGCTTGGTTTCGGCTCGACGCGGCTTCCCGTCGACCGACCGCCAAGTCGAAAACACGCCGGTCGGCGGCGCGGTCTTGCGGGGTCGAAAGCGTGAAGCAGCCTTCCGAAAAGCCAACGCCGTGCGACAGCGATGAAGAGCGGAGTAGCATGTCGGCTCTCCGCCGACAAAGCATTCCGGCCGAACACGTTAGACGGCCCCTTCTCTTGCCACTCGTCCGCCCCGCCGCTATACCACCGGTAGATGTAACTGCTTGTTCTCGGCAGACTTAAATGTTCGGCCATAGCTCGGGGTCGCTGCGGGATTTTCCGTTTTGTAGCTTGGCCGTAAGTCGGTACGGCGTCGGATTGGGTTGGCGGTGGGGCGGTCGGAACTGTGGGGCGGTCGGAACTGTGGGGCGGTCGGCGTCCCGGCCGAACCGGGCGCTGCACCGGCCGCCGGTGGTCTTATTTCACTCCCCACGCCCCTCGCCGGCCGGTGCGGGTGAGCTGGGTCGTTCGGCGGCGGCGAGCCCGCCCGATCCGGGTGCCGGGCCGGCGGCGGCGGTGGAGCGGGCCGTCGGCCGGCGACCCCGGGGCGGGTCGCGGCGGGTGCGGCCGGCGGTGGTGCGGGGCGGTGGCGGGGTGCTCGGCGGGCCGTGTCGCGGACGCCGAACCAGGCGCTGCACCTGACAGGCAGGGCATGTAGGCTTTTCCAGGGTCGTAGCTCCCCGTGCCCCGCCAGCAGGTGAGCTTTATCGTTCGGCGGCTCTGCGAGTTCTCACATGCTATTGGCCATCGAAACTTTCGTGGGACAGTTGGCACTGCTGGTTGGTGCGATGGGGCTGGCGGGCATTTTCAGCCCGTTGACAAAGCCACACGTCCCAGTGCTGCTGCCTGCCGTCGTCTTTACGCTTCCCTTTCTGCTTGTGTATACGCTGACATTCTTTCGCCGACCGCTGGTGACAGGCCGACCCTTCCGTCGTCTGTGGCTGTTCGCTGCCTGTTGGTATGGTTTCTTCGCCATTGCGGTGGAGGTTTGCTGCTTTCTTGATTTGATGCCACCCGAGAGTCCGGCTTACGCATTCACGCTTTGTCGAGTTCTGATGCATGTCGGCTGGCTCAGTTTTGTCCCGCTCATCCACACTTTTATCACGGAGTCACGCGCCCATGGAACAACCCCAGCCGCCTAACCATGCGCTGCAGCGAACCCGGCCATCGCATCACTGTTGCAATCCACGCGTCCCGCAGGCCGGGTCGCTGAGCTTGGGTCGTTCGGCGACGGAGGCACTTGCGACTGCATGCCCGTGTACTACCTGACCGTTGTGCGGAATGGCGTGGATGTCGTGCGGCGACTGGAGTTCGCTGATTACGCGGAGGCGGTCGCCTTCACGTCGCGGTACTATCGGGTGAAGCCCCCTATCCGGCGGGCGGTGCTGCCGTTCTACACTGAGGCGATCAACGGGCAGTTCGCACGCTCCTACGCACCGCTGACCCGTGAGCAGGACATCGGCACCGACCGGGCTCGCAGCATCGACAGGCATGCCGCGATCAGGCAGGAGAACGCGTTCGAGTTCGACGCCTCATACCTGTTCCTGATCGAGAGCGAGGTCGGACGGGCGGACCAAGAAGCGTGGGCCGACGACGGCGAGTAGCCAAGACGCCGAACCGGGCGCTGCACCTGACAGGCGGGGCATGTAGGCTTTTCCAGGGTCATAGCTCCCCGTGCCCCGCCAGCAGGTGAGCTTTATCGTTCGGCCGTAGAGTCACTAAGACGGATGGAACCTGCGTTCGGCGACCAACACCGCACCCACACTGAGGATCGAACGATGAATACACGAACCCGAATGCTTCAACTGGTTAGCCTGGTGTTTCTCTGTTATGCATCGCACGCGCAGGCCGCCCCCCCGGCGAAGCCGCTCAAGGTGTTCATCCTCGCGGGGCAGTCGAACATGCAGGGGCACGCGAGCGTGTCCACGTTCGACAGCCTGGCCGACGACCCCAAGACCGCCCCGCTACTGAAGGACATGCGGGACAAGGACGGCAAACCGAAGGTGTGCGACAGGGTGTGGATCACGTCGGTCGGGTGCCTCGGCAACGCCTACGACGACCTGAGGGAGGCAAAGGGCAAGCTGACGGCCGGGTTTGGCGCCCCCGAGAAGAAGATCGGCCCGGAGTTCACTTTCGGCCTCACGATGGAAGACCGGCTGAAGGAGCCGGTGCTCATCATCAAGACCTCTTGGGGCGGTCGCAGCCTGCATACCGATTTCCGACCGCCGAGTGGGGGACCGTTCGTCCTGGCGAAGGAAACTCAGGAACTTTGGGAAAAGCATCCCAAGGGTGCACACGGTATTCCGAAAGCAGAGGATCGGCCGAAATTTTATTCTGAAAAAGCCGCCGCCACCGGCGTGTACTACCGCGAGATGCTCGCGCATGTGAAGAAGGTGCTCAAGGACGTCAAGCGGGTGGTGCCCGACTACGACGAGAAACAGGGGTACGAGTTGGCCGGGTTCGTCTGGTTCCAGGGCTTTAACGACCTCGTCGACGGCGGTGTGTACCCCAATCAGGGCAAGGTCGGCGGGTACGACCTGTACGCCGACCTGCTCGGCCACTTCATCCGCGACGTGCGGAAAGACCTGTCGGCCCCGAAGCTGCCGTTCGTCATCGGCGTCATGGGTATCGATGGCCTGAAGGGCGATAAGGAGGGGTCGATGATGCACTTCCGCGAAGCCCAGCGGAAACCGACCACCCTCGACGAGTTCAAGGGGAATGTCATTGCGGTCGAGACGGCACCCTTCTGGGACGACGACCTGGACGCGTTCGTCGAGCGGAGGCAGCGGGTGTACGACAAACTGGAGCGCGGGTTCCGCGAGGCGAATCCGAAGCCCACCGAGCCGGAGAAGGAGGCCGCCCGCAAGAAGGCCCTGGACGAGGAATTCAAACCGGACGAGTTGAAGCGACTGAAGACGGGCGTGTCGAACGGCGGCTACCACTACCTTGGTGCTGCAAAGATCATGGCACCCATCGGAAAGGCGTTCGCTGAGGCTCTTGTCGAAATCAAAGCGGTCAAATAGCGTCTCGAACCAGTCAGCGAATGGCGAAGAGGCCGAACCAGGCGCTGCTGAGCGGGGTCGTTCGGCGGCCGAAGCGGCGGATGGCTCTGAAAGACATCACCTCCCGGCAGGCGGTCCTCGACGCCGTCGCGGAGTATGATCGGCTCGGTCAGCTCGGTGAATGGCTTTCGAGCGCGTCGAGCCGGCGGCCTGTGCGGTTGGGCGGCGTCGTTTCGGTTTGGCACGCCGGCTTTCCTTGCGGAACTTCCGGGTCGTCGGTCGTGGCGGCGGAGCAACCACCCGATGGGTGTGCCAGCGATCCGTCAGCGTTTTTTCGGCAGTTTCAGCGAAGTCCCCGCCGGCACCACCGCCAGCGGCTCGCGGAGTTGATCTTTGTTCAGGTCGAAGATTTCCTGCCACCGGCCGCCGTTCCCCAGCGATTTCTTGGCGATCGCGTAGAGCGACTCGTTGGCGGTGGTGCGATAGACGTCGTAGGACGCCGCATCGACGCCGCCCGCCGTCGACCGCCGATCGATCGAGGTCGTGGGAATCACCGCCGGAGCCGCGGCGCCGCGCGGGACGGCGCTTGGGATGCCCGGCGGCGGCTCGGCGGCCGGCGCGACGTCGGTCGCGCGGACGCCGACGCCTGAAGGTTTTGCGACGTCGCCGCGCGCCGAGGTCGCCACCGGAATGGCGCCCGGGCGGGCGGCGTCGTCTGTCGAGCGGCCCGCCGGCCCCAGCCGCGTCTTCAACTGTTCCGCCCGCAGCACGCTCGCCGGCGGCAGCCGCACTTGCACCCCCGAACGCAGAGGATCGGTCGCGGCGCCGCGCCATCGGTTGTACGCCATCAACGGCTCGACGTACTCGCGGCTGCCGTAGTGCGACTGTGCGAAACCCGCGAACGTATCTCCGGGCAGTGCGATCCTGCTGTCCACGTCGTAACTGACGACCTGAACCGGGTCGGCGTCGCCCGACCTCGCCGCCGACGGCGTCGACGGCCGGGCTGCGTACCGCCGGCCGTCGGCGACCGGTCCGATCGGCACCAGTTCCTCGATCTGCACGCCCCGCGCGTCGACCCGCACCGGCGACACCTGGTTCCGGCCGGCCGGCTTCACCACCAAAAACTCTTCCGGCGGCAGCACCGCGCCCGTTCCTTCCGCCGCGACTTCCGGCGCCGGCGCCGCCGCGGCGCGGGCGGTCGACGTCGTCGTCGCAATCGGCCGGCGGCCGGTCCAGGGGGTCGGCAGCAGGTCGGCGTCACCGTAGTCGGCGTCTTCGGCCCGTTTGACGATCGGCTTGGCGATGGCGATGACCGACGACGTCGCGATGACGCCCGGCGGCGCGTCGGGGACGGTCGATCGGCCGGCCGCGCCCACCGTGCGGATGCCGTCGTCGTCGGCGGGCGAAACGTCGCGCACCGCCGCGGGCAGCACCGCCGGTTCGACGCTCTTCGTCAACGCCGCCGGCCGAGGCGGTGCGACGCCGACGGTTGGTTCCTCGGCGACGGACCTTGCCCGCGGCGTTCCCACCGCGATCGGTCGGCGCGGCGGTTCGTCGCCGAAGTCCGCGACGGCCTGCGGCGGTTCGACGGTCGGCGTTGGTTCGATGGCCGGCGTCGGCGCCGGTTGGAAGCGGCTGGCGGCCTTGGGAATGGGGGGCGGGACTCCGGCGTCGGTCGGCGCGTCGGTCGGCGCCGACTCGAACCGGGGCGGCGGCGCGGCCCGTACGGCCGGCGACGGCGGAACGGGCGTCATCGGCCGCGGGGGCGGCGGTTCGTCGCCGAAGTCGGGAACGGCGGCCGGTCCGGCGGCGAAGTCGGGCGGCGGCGGCGGGGGAGCGAGCCGCGTCGGACCCGCGTCCATCGGCTTGCTCACCGTCGGTGCGGCGACCGTCGGCATCGCAGCGTCGACCGTCGCAGCGTCGGACGAGCCGATCCTGAGTTTCGGCGGCGGCGGGGGATCGAGCGCGGGAGCCTTCGGCAGCGCGCTTTCGGACGGCGGCGCTTTCGGACGGTCGACGACCGGCGGCTTCGTCGGCGCGTCGAGCTTGGGAGGGTCGATTTTGGGAAGGTCGACCTTGGGAAGTTCGACCTTGGGCGCGGCCGGTTTGGCGTCCTTCGTCGGAGGCGTCGTCGGAACGGTCCGCGGAACGGTCGGCAGGCCGACCGGTTTCGCGGGCGGAGCGGCGTCCTTTTTCGACGGCTCGTCCTTCGGCTTCTTTTCCTCGGACTTTTTCTCGTCCGATTTCTTCTCCGGCGCGGGCGGCGCGGGCGGCGGGGCGGCGGGGGGAAGCGGCGGGGGGGCGTCGGCGCCGAAACCGACGCCCGCCAGCAACGGCAGGCCGGCGGTGACGCCAAAGTGCTGCAACGTTCGGCCGGCCCCGTTCCCCTTGAACGCGACCACGCCGGACACTAGGCCGACGAACAGCACGCCGACGACCGCGCCGATCTGCAGGTCGCGGCCGACGCCGCCGTCGCTGAAGGCGACCGCGTGACGAGCCGCAAAGAAACCGGCCGATTCGCTTCGCATCGTCATGCCTCGTCCCTCCAATACGGATCGGCCCCGTCGCCCATCGAACCACCCACCGGCGGTCCGTCGCGACGGATCGCGGCCCGCAGCTTGGCGCTGCGCGACCGCGGATTGCGGCGGCTTTCGTCGTCGTCGGCCAGCGCCGGCTTCTTCGTCAACCGTTCCCAGCGCGTCCGATCGGCGAACGCCTGCTTCACTCGGCGGTCTTCCAACGAGTGGAAACTAATCAGCACCGCGCGGCCTTCCGGCTTCACGCAGAGCGGCAGTTGCTGCAACAGCGAATCAAGGGCGCCCAGTTCGTTGTTGACGGCGATCCGCAATGCCTGGAAGACGCGGGTCGCCGGGTCGATGGTATGCCCGCCGCGCTTTCCGCCCTTCTTCCCTTTGGCCCCGGCGAACGCGCGCCAGCCGATCGCCCGGCGGACGGCGTCGGCCAGTTGCGTCGTCGTGCGGAACGGGGCTTTGCGACGCTCTTCGACCAGCAATGCGGCGATCCGGCGGCTGTGCCGTTCTTCGCCGAACTCCCAGAACAGGTTGGCCAACTGCTCCGCGGTGAGGTCGGCGACGAGGTCGGCGGCGGGCGAGCCGGCGCCGCGGTCCATGCGCATATCGAGCGGGCCTTCCCGACGGAAACTGAAGCCGCGACCGGCGTCGTCGAGCTGCGGCGACGACACGCCCAAATCCGCGAGCACCAGGTCGGCGGCTTCGACGCCGCAATGGTCCAGTACGCCGCGCAGGTCGGAAAAGTCGGCGTGGACCCAGACCACATTCGGCTGCGGGAGGCGCGTCTTCGCCAGTTCCAGACCCTCGGCGTCGCGATCGACGGCGACCAGCCGGCCGGTCGGGCCGATGAGTTCCAGCAGCAGGACCGAGTGCCCGGCCCGGCCGACGGTGGCGTCGACGACCGTGTCGCCCGGCTTGACGGCGGCGTACTGAAGCACGGCGTCGGGCAGCACCGGCAGGTGGCCGAACGGCGCGACGCCGCCGGCCGGCTCGTCGCCGCCCGGAGCTTCGTCGTCGATCGGCTCGTCGCCGTCGTCTGGATCGTCGCCGTTCATGAAACCCCTCGGTCGCGGCCTCGGGGAAGGCGAAGGTGCGTCGTCGAGGGGAGCATGGAAAGCCGCAGTTTCGCCCCGATACCAATGTTCCAGTGTACGTCAAGACGACTCGCGCGGCGGGCCACGGAGGCTAAGGAGGTGCCTCCGCCTCCGCACATTGTGCTGCGGGCGTCCCGCCCAATGGTGCTTACTTTAGATTCCGTCAGAACGATTTTTGGGCCTGAGATGGCGGTTTACAGCCTTTCAACACCCATTTTCGGTCTCGAAACAGCACTTGAAGCCCTGCAGACATTCCTCTGCGTTCGCCGAGCTGCTCTTAGAGATGCGCCGGATCGGCGAAACCGCTCCCGACGGGACGGTGCTGAACGCGATCGAGGGCCGGGCCGTGAACAAGGGTCGCAAGCTGTTGCGGCGGACGCTCGGCTGGGAATCCCGGGCCGATCGACCACTCGCGCCCGCAAAGTCGCCTGTCTCTTCGGCACGAACTGTGGTTCGCCCAAGCCGCCGGCCATTGGGCCGACGCCTGCGGCTGGACGGCGTCCGCCCAAAGCGTGCGGCGCTGCTGCAACGACGAGGCGGCGCGGCTCGAGCGTTGGCGCGGGCTTGAGACGGCGACCGCCGCGTTTGCGGCGGGGGGGGGCGCCGTCGAGTTCCAGACCAACGGCGCGATGGTCAACACCGAGGACGACGGCTGGAAGTTCGCGTCGCCCTTTTTCATGAAAAGGCCGGCCGGAGAAATCGCCCGCGCGCCACGTTGGAACGCTCGGACGCTGCCGGAACCCGCCGCCCGATCGGTGCCGGTGGTGATGGCCGCGTGCGACGAGTTCGCCGCGGCCGGCGGGAGGTGGCCGCCCGGCTGGGGGTCGCGGACCCGGCGGCGGTCACCGTGCCGGCCGACGGCGCCAAGTGGATTTGGCGTCAGGCCGAACGACAATTCCCCGGGTCGCGCGGCGTCCTCGACGTCTTCCACGCGCTTGAGCCTCTGGCGGCGGCGCGGTCGGTATACTGCGAAGGCTCCGGCGCGGCCCTGGGGTGGAAGACCATCGGCCTGCTGGCCCAACGCGTTTCCGGATGGGTTCTACACACCCCTGACCATGAAACCGCGTCTGACGAATCACAGCTCCAGCGACCTCCACATCCACCCACACCGTACTGCGTGCGAACCCCGCATGGGTCGGGCGATTGAGCGCCACTCGCCTAGTAGAAACGCAAGTACAGTCAGCCAAATCCTTCGCCGTCACACCATCCCCTTTGAGGCTGCTATTCCCTCGGTCTTCATGGACCACACTCCTCGCTCCAAATCCATATCGCGATCTTATCTGCAAATTTGAATGAAATATCGTTCTCGCCTGCAAGCATTGCTTGACACATTTCTGTCGCAGTTGCGAGATACGACCTAGGCAGCTTTATCAAGGCGGCACCGCCAGTGTACTCAAAGCCCGGCTCCTGATCCTGACTCTCCGTGGAAGGAATCTGAATTTCGAGTTTTTGAAAGAACCTGATCCTCATCTGTGTCGCACATTCACTGCAGCTGACGGCAATGGTGGATTTCCGTTCCCGTTCGCTTGCAGATGACATTGCATTAAGAAACTGCGCAGCCCCATTCCGCGACAGCCTGAGATGCAACTCGAATCGCCCTGTTGGTTTTCGAGGAGACTCGAGCCCGAAACAGGCGATCTTGTCAATGATGGCGAAGACGTTCTGCCCCATAATTACTTCGGCTCCTGGATTCCTGGGATGGATGGAACGCCGCCTTGCTCAAGTCCGTCAAGGTATTCGATTCCCGGGAGTGTCTCTTGTCTCTCAGCACCATCAATATTCATAGTGACTGAACGAAGATTTCCGTCTTGAGTGACGGCTGGCCCGGGGAGTGCGGGTGGATCGGACGGTGGCGCGAGGAGCGCGACCCCGAGCACGCCGAAACGGTCGTGAAAGCCACGGAGGATTTGATCGGCTACTTGGCGCCGCACCTGGACCGCCTGGGGTGCTGCGAACGGCTGGCGAAGGGGCGGTCGATCGGCAGCGGGGCGATCGAGGGGGCGTGCAAGTACGTGATCGGCCGGCGACTCAAAAGCACCGGCGGCCGTTGGCCCCCCGA
>JBOFFD010000622.1:0-2803 GCA_051648425.1 Planctomycetia bacterium | reverse complement strand
GAAGTCGGCATGGCGGCCGGCGGCGGCGCATCCAGCGACGCTGGTTTCGAGTACGTGACCGTCGGTTTTTTGGGTTTTTCCTGTTCTTCCGCCAGTTCAGCGGCGACGAGGGCAGAAATCTTTCGTTCCTGCGACTCCGCCTTTACCTCGGGTTTCGGTGCAACCGCCGGCTTTACGGGCGTGGTCGCCGCCACCGACGGAATTGGGTCGACGATGCGACCGGCGGACGGCGCGGGACGGGCGATCGGAGCCCTCGGTGCGAGCGCCGCCTCGACGGCGGGCGCTTCATTCCGGGTCAGAGTGATCGGCAGCGATGGATAGACCGGCGGCCCGGGGTCTTCGCCGTCGAACGCCAAATCGACGGTGATGCCGCCGGGCCGGGTCATCGGGTTCGGGGGCGGAGCGGGGCGGTTTTGCTGCTCCAACATCTCGACGGCCGCTCGACGAAAATAGGCTTCCGGCCGGTGACGGACGGCCCCTTGCTCAGCGGCGGCGACGGGAATCGGGTCGACCAGTTGGATCGGCTCGTCGGCGGTGGAACTGCCCAAAATAGCGGCCGTTGCGAAGACGGCCAACGTCTTCACAATGGAAAAATGCGTCGACTGGTGAAGCAGGGCGAGCTTCGGCGGGTGGGCGTCGGTCGAGAGGAGTCGATACAGGGCATGGACCATGACATCGATTCCTTTCAAACAACCCGCGTCCGGTGGTTCACACCGACAGATTCCTTCCTGCGGATTATTCGGCAGAACCGGCAGGCGGTCTTTACAAACGTCTCAGACCGCCCGAATTAACACCGTCGGTATGCGAGGCCCGTGTCTCACCAACGGCCGCGATGGCCGCGATGATGACCGGGGCCGTGGTAGTCGTAGTGGTCTCGGTGCCAGTGGTAATGGCCGTGGTCGTGACCTCCGCGGTAACCGCCGTAGTACGAGCGATAGGGGTCGTAGCGGTAGTTGTACGGAGCGTACACGGGCGGACGAACCACGTTGTAACCGTAGCCGCCGTGGTAACCGCCGTATCCATACTGGGGATAGCCGCTGGAGAAACCGAACGAGCCGCGCGGACCGGCGATGCCGAACGAGAAGCCCTGGGCTTCCGCGGCGGGCGCGGCGCCGAGGCAGACCGCGATAGTCAACGCGGCCAGACCGGCCGTTCTTGGACGAACCTTCGTGAAAGACATTGCCGCACTCCTTCTGTGCTGAGACGACGCTGTATGCAGTGCAAGTGTCGGGCCGTTGCATTGACGAATCCGTCGCGCGGCCCGATTCTTTCGCACGCCGACACGTCGATCACACTTATACTGTAAATACGCTTTCCGATCTTTCTCCGGTTGGTCGACTTCGCTGTTTTCTTTAAGCCGCCTGGAAGCCCGAGTCGAGTTTAACCGGGACGGGAAACCGAGAACCCCCGTCGATTCGCGGCCTGCCTTGGAGCACCCCATGAGTCTTGAAGACGGAAACGAACCAGTCGGCGGTTATGAAGAGGCGCGTCAGGAAGTCGATGCGGCCGAGGCCGAGCGTCTGCTCGCCGCGCTCGACGCGCTGATCAACAGCGTCACCGACGAAACCCTGTTGGAAATCCTGGAGAACGCCTGTTTTGAAATCGCCGAGGCGATGCCGGGCGACGACGTCGACATGGACGACGGCGAAGCCGACGAAGGCGAGTCCGCCGACGCCGCGTGAAGCGACGGGCCGAAACGGGAGCGGTGAATGAGCGAACTCGTCGTTCGGCCGGCGGTCGCGGCCGACGCCGCGGTGATCGTGGCTTACAACGCCGCCCTGGCGTTGGAATCGGAAGCGAAACACCTTCACGAGCCGACGCTGGCGGCGGGCGTCGCCGCCGTTCTGAACGATCCTTCGTTGGGCCGTTACTTCGTCGCCGATCGCGACGGCGCCGTGGTGGGCCAACTGATGCTGACCCACGAGTGGAGCGATTGGCGCAACGGCATGATCTGGTGGATTCAGAGCGTGTACGTCGCGCCGACGGACCGAGGGAAGGGCGTTTACAACAGGCTGCACGACCACGTCCGGCGGTTGGCCGACGCGACGCCCAGCGTGATCGGCCTGCGGCTGTACGTTGAACTTCGCAACACGAAGGCGCAGCGCACGTATTTCCGCCAGGGGATGACGCAAAGCGGCTACGTGGTGTTGGAAGATATGAGGGAAGGCGCCGGCGACTGAAACGGCCGGCGAAGGACGTGACGGCCGGCTAAGCTCAGCCGGTGATCGGCTCGATGACCGAGGTCATGCTGCCCTTGCAGGCGGCGACGAGGTCGTCCGGCCCGTAGCCGTGGATTTCCTCTTGCTTGAACTCGGCGTGCTCGCGGGTGGTGGTAAGCAGGACGACCCGCCCGTTCAAATCGACTTCGCGCGCCGCCTGGTACGCCCGCGCTTCGGTGTAGCGGAAGAGCTTCTGAAGCATGCGGATGACATAGCTGTAGGTATGGTCTTCGTCGTCGAGCAGAATCACGTTATACAGCGGCTGTCGCGCCGCTTTCGGCGGCGGGGCTTCCGGTTGCGCCTTGGTGGTCGTCGTCGGGTCGTCGCTGGTGTTCATATCGGGTCGATCGCCGTAGGGTGCGGTTCGCGTTTCGGTCGTCGCCGAAAGACTTCCGCAAGTTTTCCTCAGTCTACCTCGCGCGGGAAGCGAAAGGCAAATGGTCGCTGCTTCGCGGGCCGATTTTTTTCATGACAACCGGCGCCATCGCCCCGGCCGCTTCGCGCACGACGACACTTTTACGGTTCGACGGTCGGTCAACGCGGCAGGCGCTTTCCGCGAACGAACACCGCTTCGACCGAACCGG
>JBOFFD010000621.1:0-3693 GCA_051648425.1 Planctomycetia bacterium | reverse complement strand
CCAAGCGCCCCGCGGCGTCCGACCCAACGGCTTCAATCCCAGCGGCGTCGGCGACATGGGCGGCCCGACGCCCCCCCGCGCCTTCCCTCAGGGCCTGCCGATCGGCGACCCCGCCTCCCTTGGCGCGGCGCCCGGCGAGTTGCCCACCAACCTCGACGTCGCCGACCCTGTCGTCGCCGACGTCCAGGTGGTCGGCAACCGCATCATTCCCGCCGGCCGCATCCTCAGCAAAATCAAAACGCACCCCGGCCGGCCGTACCAGCCGCTCGTCGTCAAGACCGACGTCCGCACGCTGTTCGCCACCAACTGGTTTTACGACGTTTCGACCGAAACGCAGGGGCCGCCGGAGAACCCGGTGGTGGTGTACCGGGTCGTCGAACGTCCGGTCATTCAGAAGGTCGAATACCGCGGCAACACCGTCTTCAGAGAGAAGGATCTGCGCGAGGCCACGGGTCTGCAGGCCGGCAAGGCGATGGACCCCGGCATGAACAGCATCCGCAGTTCGGAAATCGAGCGCAAATACCGCGAGAAGGGCTATCCGTTCGCCAAAGTCGAACTGTTGGAAGGCGGCGGCAAGGACGACGTCAACGTGGTCTTCAAGATCACCGAAGGGCCTAAGACCAAAATCTTAAGCACGCGGGTGGAAGGCAATACGTTCGTCAGCAACGCGCGGCTGAAGACGAAGCTCGGCAGCGGGCCGGGCGTGCGATTGGGCTGGGGCGACTACAATCTGATTCAGATCGGCGGCAAATTCGACTCCGAAAAAATCGAAGAAGACGTCGCCGGGTTGATCGAGTATTATCGCACCAACGGCTACCTCGACGTGAAGGTGGGCCGACGGCTCGACTGGACCCAAGACCGCGACGGCGTACATGTGGTGTTCGTCGTCGACGAAGGCCCGCGCTACAGCGTTTCCGACGTCAAATTCGTCGGCAACCAGGTCTTCAACCGCGAACAGTTGACCAAGGATCTGAAACTGACCGGCGGCACCACTTTCAATCAGCCGGCGTGGAACCGCGACCAGCAGGTGGTGAAAGACGCCTACGGCCGACAGGGCTATACGAACGTCGTCGTCAACTCGCAGTACGAATACCGCGACGAACCGGGCAAGGTCACCCTCGTCTACCAAGTGCAGGAAGACGTGCCGCGCAAGGTCGGCGAAGTGAAGATCATCGGCAACGAGGTGACGAAGGACAGCGTCATCCGCGGCCGAATGGAAATTCAGCCGGGTGAGATCGCCGACACCACCAAACTACGTCTTTCCGAACAACGGCTGCGGGAAACGCGGTTGTTCAAGGTCGATCCGGCGTCCGACGTCGTCCCCAAGGTCGAGTTCGACCCGGCCAACGATCCGTCGGCCGAGTTCCAAGACGTCATCGTTCGGCTGGAGGAAGTGCCCACCGGCTCGCTGATGTTCGGCGTCGGCGTCAACTCCGACAGCGGCGTCGGCGGCAGCCTGGTGGTCGACGAACGCAACTTCGACCTGTTCCGCCTGCCGACCAGTTTCTCCGACATGTTCAGCGGTCGGGCGTTCCGCGGCGCCGGCCAGGAACTGCGTTTGGAAGCGGTGCCGGGCAACCAGGTCAGCCGCTACGCCGTCACCTTCCGCGAACCGCGGCTCTTAGGGTTGGACTACAGTCTTTCGGCCAGTGGTTATTACTTCTCGCGCTTTTACGACGTCTACGACGAACAGCGCACCGGCGGCACGTTCAGCCTTGGCAAGCGGTTCACCCGCACCATCGGCGGCTCGTTGGGCTACCGCATTGAAAACGTCGACATCGAGAACCGCGTCAGCAATCCGCCCGACGACGTCACCGACGTCCTTGGTGGAAACTTCATCAACAGCCTGCGCGTCGGCCTCGATCACGACACCCGCGACAGCCATCTGCAGCCCAGCAAGGGGCATTTCATCGAAGGCAGTTACGAGCAAGTCTTCGGCGACTTCAATTATCCCGAACTGCGGCTTTCGGTGCGACAGTTCTTCACCCTTACCGAACGGGCCGACGGCTCTGGCAAGCAGATCATCACCGCCCGCGGTGAAGTGGCGTACGCCGGCGACGACATGCCGATCTTCGAACGGTTCTACGGCGGCGGCTACCGCAGCATCCGCGGCTTTCAGTTCCGCGGCGTCGGACCGGTCGAAAACGGCTACGAAGTCGGCGGTCGGTTCATGCTGACGTCGGGCCTGGAATACCAGGTGCCGCTCACCGCCGACGATTCGATCGCCGCGGTCTTCTTCTGCGACTCCGGTACGGTCGAAACGGAAGTGGAAATCACCGACTACCGCGTCGCCGCCGGCTTCGGTCTTCGCGTCGCGGTGCCGATGCTCGGCCCCGTTCCTTTGGCGTTCGACTTCGGTTTCCCGATCGTCAAGGGCGACGACGACGACACGCAGGTGTTCAGCTTCTTCCTGGGTTACTTCCGGTAAACGGTCCTTCGGAACGGAGTTTTGTCCCGACGCCCCACCGTGGCGAACCAGAGTTCCGCCCTACAATCGAATTTCCGTCCCGAGGAAAGACCGGTTCAGCCGACGCGCCGCGAGGGGTGGCCGTCTCGTTCGCAGCGCGAAAGCACTTCCGGCAGGTAGATCGTCGTCACCGCCACGGCCTGGCGATGCTGTTCCCAGTGTTCGCGCGTCGTCCAGGTTTCGACCAGGAAAAACTTGGTCGGCTCGGTTTCGGATTGGTACGCTTCCCACCGTTCGCAGCCTGGTTCGAGCCGAGACATGTCGCCGGCGCGGCGCAGGTGTCCGGCGACGACGGCGACTTCGGCGGAATCTTTGACCGTCAATATCACGTTCAGATAAAACATCCGTCGACGACGCTCCGCGCTTCCAAGGTTCGTTGGACTCTTCGCCGCGTTTTAGGCCGGCGGGCCGGGCGATCAATCGGTGACTTGGACCGCGACCGGCGGCAGAGACGGTCCAGGTGGTCGCCTAGGGTGGAGAACGGAAGGAAATGGCTGTCGATCTGACCGGCAAAGATTTCGGTCCTTTCCACATCGAACGTCGGCTCGGCCAGGGTGCGATGGGTTCGGTTTATCGCGGGGTCCACGAGAAGAACAAGAAAGCCGCGGCCATCAAAGTGATGGCGCCCGCCGTCGGCAAGGACCAAGAGAAACTCGCCGCCCGCTTCGAGCGCGAAATCAAGCTGATGGGCCAGTTCCGCCATAAGAATATCGTCCGCTTCTACGGCGCCGGCGACGTCGACGGCATGCGTTACTACGCGATGGAACTGGTCGACGGCCTGTCGCTGGAGGAAATCCTCGTTCGGGAAAAGAAACTGCCGTTCTTGCGGGTCGTCGCCTACGGATTGCAACTGTGCGAAGCGTTTCAGACGCTGCACGAAGGGGGCGTGGTCCACCGCGATCTGAAGCCCGCCAACGTCATGGTCGACAAGGAACATCAACTCAAGCTCACCGACTTCGGCATCGCCAAAGACCTGATGGCGTTCAACGAAACGCAACTCACCGAAGCCGACCACACCGTCGGCACGGTGGCGTACATGTCGCCCGAGCAGTTGGCCGGCGTCGAACTGACTTTCCGCAGCGACTTGTACTCGCTCGGCATCATGCTGTACCGCATGCTGACCGGGCGTCTGCCGTTCCTCGGCGAGACGATGTTCGAATACGTCAACCAGCGCATGAAGGGGACGTATCCGCCGCCGTCGGTCGTGGCCGACGACGTGCCGGTCG
>JBOFFD010000620.1:0-2614 GCA_051648425.1 Planctomycetia bacterium | reverse complement strand
CCCCGCCACCGATTACAGTTTCATTCCCAGCCTGCTGCTGCAAAGCGGCTTCAAACTGCGTCTCTTCCGCGAAGAGGAAATCAACCTCGAAGACGCCTTCATGGCCCTCACCAAAGGCATCACGAACTGACGTCTTCTTAAAGTCGGACGTCGCCCGTCAGGGTTTCGGGGCGGCCGAGAAGAGCGACCAGTCGCCGCCCGACTCGCCTTTCTTAAGACGCTTGGTTTCGCCGCCGCGCGATTCGTCGACTTTGACCATGAACGGCCGGCCGGTGAAGTTGACCTCGCGGACGGCGGCCATCGTCATCACGGCGTCCTTCACGAAGAACATCGGCCGAAGGTCGTCGTCGGGCACCGAAGCCGTGGTGTATTCGTAGCCGCCGAGGAGTTCCGTCCGGCCGCCGGCGGTCGTTGCGTACCACATCCCTTCGCCTTCGTTCTTACATCCTAAGATCCACGCCGTACCGCCGTGGTTCTGAAACAAACCGTCCGGATTCTTTCCCTCGGGATTCAGATGCCGCGCCCAGAACCGCGAGCCTTTTTCCAGGCGGACGTTCGCGGGGGCGTCGGTGGCGAAAATCCTACCCGTCCCTTCGCCGACGATCGTCCCGCCGCAGCTTTCGACGAACATCGTCTTGTCTTTCGAGCGGTTGATCAGCGCCGGGGGCGGGCCGCCGAATGAATCGAGGTGCTGGAACTTCACCAGCGGCGCCGAGGAATCGTCGACGACGAATCGGCCTTCCAAAATGCGACCGAACCCAAGCCCGATGACGTGCCGAACCGAACCGCGGACGAACACCTCGCCTTTCAGCGTGTACCAGTTGGGGTCGGCCCCGCCGACGCCCCGGAAGTAGACCGTCGTCTTACCCCCGGCGGCGGCCGCGTCCAGCGCCTTCTGAATCGCCGCCGTGTCGTCTTCGTGGTCGCCGGCTTTCGCGCCGAAGTCGTTGACGCACACCCATTTCGCGGGGTCGGTCTCCCAGGGGAACACCGGCTCCGATTCGATGGGCAGCCGCAGCGACTGAACCGACGAATCATCGAACAGTTTCATCACCGGGTGCGAGTTGTACTCGTCGACCACGTTCCCCGAAACGGAACCGCCCGGCGTCTCACCCGTCAGCACCTGCGCGAAGCCTTCCGATTTCAGATCGCGGGCGTACAGTACGCCGCGGTTGCGCACCGCCGGCAGGTCCGACGGCGTTCCGTTCGTGAATCGGCCGCCGACCATCGCCACGACGCCCGACCACCAGGTCCAGTCGTTGGGGTAGTCGACGAACAGCGCCTGCGGCGTGTTCTCGACGACTAAGTCTTCAATTCCAACGACATTGGCGATCACCGTGACGCCCACTTTCTTACAGTTCCGCACCGTCACGCGCGACAGCGTTTGGCCGTAGGCCCAAGCGGTGGCGACGCCGGTTTCGAAGCCGTCGATTTCGACGTCCTGAATCAAGCTGGGGCCGCTCTCGGTGAGGAAGGCCGAGTTGACGCCGATCTTACCGCGGCCGACGATGCGCAGGTCTTGCAGGATGCCGGTGTTGGTGGCGACGTAGCGGACGCCGTCGGTATCGGGGTTGTCGCCGACGTCGATGGTGAAGTGGCGGAGGTTGCGCATGAACCAGTTGGCCGAGCTGCCGCCGTCGTCGTTGGGGTGCGTGCGAATCACCGACTTGCAGTCGGCGACGCGGTCGTCGAGCTTCAAGACGACGCCGTCGCGGCTTTCGCCGTACACCCACGGCCCCACGCCCGCCCCGCCGGCGCCGCGGTTGCAGACCAGCGTGCCGGTGAGTCGGTAGACGCCGTTCGGCAGGTAGACCACCGCCGACCGGTTGTTCGCCGTCGGTCCGCTGGAGTCGTCGAGCGCCTTCTGCAGCGCGGCGGTGTCGTCGGTCTTACCGTCTCCCTTGGCGCCGTATTCGGCGCGGACGTCGAGCACGGAGGCGTCGTCGGGAAAAACGATCCGGCCGTAGCGCGGCGGCGCGTCGGCCGCCGGCGAAACGGCGCCGAAAAAGGTTGAGAGCAGTAACGCAAGCGAACCTAAAACCGATCGGCGCGACATGTCGGCGCTCCTGAAAAATGGATTCGTTGAAACGGCTGGGGATGGGGACGGAAAACAACGCAGCCGTTAGGTACAAGTGTTGTAGCGGCGCGGCGGCGAGAAGAAAGCGCCGGGCGGCCGGCGTCAGTTCTGAAAGGCGATCGAGAAGTAGGCGTTGACGTCGCTGGGGCTGGTGGTGGGGATCGGGTCCATTTGGTATTCGTGCAGAACCCCGATCTTCCACGCCCAACCGCTTTTGACGCCGGCGATCGGAAAGAGGATCGCGGCGTCGTTGCGCACGCGCAACTGTCGTTCGTTGTCGAAGTTCGGGAACAACGTTGAAGTCCACTCGAACCGCGTCGTTCCCCAGAAGGCCCGCCGGTACTCGCCCTCGAAGAACCACCCGCTCTGAAGTGAGTCGTCGGTGACGTCGCTTTCAAAGCTGGTGTAAGAAATCGTCGGGCCGGTGCGGGCGATGAGTCGTTGGTGCAATTGGTCGATGAAACGGAAGCCCAGCCCCGTCGAGGTGATGCTGCGCACGTTGATGAGGCGGGCTTGGTCGGATTCGGTTTCCTGCCG
>JBOFFD010000619.1:0-2709 GCA_051648425.1 Planctomycetia bacterium | reverse complement strand
AACGCCGAATCCTTCCGTTTCTTACCCCGACGCCGTCGCGTCAGGATAAGAAATTATTCAGCATGTCGCCCCGTTCGGACCTTCGCTGACGCTTCGGGCTCTGAAGGAAGGTCACCAGCCCGCCACGTATGGGCCGGCGCTGCGGTCGACTTCCTGCTGCCGCAGGCGGTTCGTGCGGTACGCCTCGGCCAGCCGTTCCAACAAATCCAGCTCGCGGGTGATTTCGTCGCCCTGTTCGGTTTCGGAAATCAGCCGGGCCTTCGCGTCCTGCCGCAGCACCGTCACCTCGGGAATGATGTCGACGCCGTCGCGCACCGCCGTCTCGACCGATTCGAAATGGTGGTGCAGCGCCAGCGAGGTGTGTTCCGGCTCTAAGACCAAGGTGTAGCCGTGGTCGCCGTACGCCTGTGAAAAGGCGCCGTCGATGGTGACCGCCATGCCGCTGCGCTTCAGCGGCGACTCCCCCTTGTCGACCTTCACCGGCACGTGGCCGTTGACGATCAGCCCGCGGTTCGGATCGACGCCGAACTCTTCTAAGATGCGGCGGCAGAAGTCTTTCTCATGGATGAGCGTAAAGTACGGATTCTTCGTCTCGACGTGGGTGGCCGGGTCTTCGAGGAGATAGTTTTCCAGCGTCGTGATGCGGTCTTTTCCGAAGAGCGGCGAGCGCGGGCCGCTCCACAAGTACCACAGCACGTCGAGGTCGTACACCGTCGGTTGGTCGAGCGCCCGCACCACCACCCGTTCGATGACGTCGAACAGTTCACGGCCCTTGTAAGAGCCGCCGTCGATTTCGAGGGGCAGGAACTCGCCGGCGGCGTCGACCGGCACGCAGGCGTGAAAGACGAGGTGGTCGTCGCGCTTCAAATACATCGCGCCGCGCCGCACCATCCAACGGATATGGTTCCACAACGTTCGGCTGCTGACGAACGACTGCCGACAGCGGTCGAGGCACTGCACTTCGTCGGGCGAGAGTGCGTAAGGGTCGCGCGGGTCGATGGTGGGAAAGCGGCGGTCGCGCAGCGGAAAAGTCTTACCGTCGACGACCACGGTGCCGGCTTCCAGGTCGAGGTGGTGCAGCAGCCGGCGGTCGTCCAACTCCCATTCGGGATGGCGGGCGATGATCTGGCCTTCGAGTTTGAACTGTAAGACGGCGGCCGCCTTTTGAAGCCGGGCGACGTGCAGCGGATCGCGTAGGCCGGTGCCGCGCGGTTGGAAGCGCTCGGCGGGGTCGTCGGCGTACATCTTCCGCACGAGCAGGTCGAGCGGTTGCATGGGGATGCCGTAGCCTTCCTCCAACTGCACGATCCGTCGGTAACGGATCGACATGCGCAGCACCTGGGCGATGAGGGCGTCGTTCCCCAGGCAGGCGCCGATCCAGGCGGCGTCGTGGTTGCCCCAAGTGAAGAGGCAGTTGGGTTGGAGCATCAGCAGATCCATGACCTTGTCGCCGCGCGGGCCGCGGTCCCAACAGTCGCCGGCGATGATGAGTTCGTCGATGGCGAGGCGGCGCAGCGCGTGGACGGTGCGACGGACGAACTCGGCGGCGCGGTCGTGATAGACCAGCGCCTCGACGACGGCGTCGAGGTAGGCTTCCTCGCGGACGGCGGCGTGGCGCCGCGCTTCGCCGGCGGTCGTCGGGGAGTACAGCATTTCCTCCCAAATCGCGCGGTACTCGGGCGGAAACCGGCGCCGAGCCTCGGCCACCCCGATGCGCGCCGCCAGCGCCCGCAGCACCTGCGTTTGGCTGGCGACGACCTTGCGATAGAAGGTCATCTGCTGCGTGTGCGTGCCGCGGGCGGCCGGCGTCCGCGCCAGCGCCTCCTTCGGGTAGAAGAGCAGCGCCAGGAAGTCCTGCAGCTCGCCCACCGTCCATTCGTCGCCGAACAGTTCTTCAACCACCGGCCGCAACGTGCCGGAGGCGTTGTTCAGAATGTGGCGCAGCTTCAGGTATTCGCCGTGGATGTCGCTGATGACGTGGACGGTTCCCTTGGGCATCGTCAGCTCGGCCGACAGCCGCGCAATCTCGGCGAGCACGTCGTCCAACGTCGGGTACAGGCGGGCCAACGGTCGCAGCGCCGTCAAGTCGGCTTCGGTCAACGGCGCCCCGTTCCAATCGTCCGGCATCGCGCCGCCCTCTCGTCGTCGTTCACGCAAAACATCCGGCCGTCGGCGTCGCGCCGCCCGGCGTTCCCTTCGATTGTCGAACCTCGGTACTTTCCCGACAACTCGACTTGGCGGATTTCCCGGTTTCCGTTACGCACCTGCGGCAAGGAGTCTCACCGATGACGCACCGCGGCGCGGAAAGAGCGAACGAACAGCCCCGCCGGACCGCGTTCGCGCTGGGAATGGTTGCGGCCGCAGGCGCCGTCGGCTGCGCGATGGTTACCGCCGAACTGCCGCCCGCCGGTAGGAACGCCCCAGCCCAATGCGTCGTCCGCGCCAGCCAATACGCCTTCACCACCGACTTCGAACTCGACCGCCGCGACCCGCTGGTGCTCGACCTCGTCGCGCTGGGCGCCGTCGTCCAAGAGAAGCTGCAACTGCCCGATCCGACCGACGTCGTCCGGGTGGTCGTTTTCGCCAGTCGGCAGGAATACCACGAATACCTCGCCGCCAACTTTCCCGATCTGCCCGACCGGCGGGCGTTCTTCGTCAAACAGGGCGCCGATTTGTTGGTGCTGGCCTGTCGCGGCGAGCGCTTGACGT
>JBOFFD010000618.1:0-1602 GCA_051648425.1 Planctomycetia bacterium | reverse complement strand
GGCACCAGGACTACGGCTACTGGTACAAGAACGGCTGCCTGTACCCGTACATGGCCAGCGCCATGATGGCGATCGACCGCAACACCAAAGAGAACGGCTGCCTGCAGGTGCTGGCGGGGTCGCACCATTTAGGCCGAGTCGACCATGTGAAGGTGGGCGACCAGACCGGGGCCGACCCGGAACGGGTGGACCAGGCGGCGAAATCTTGTCCGTTGGTCTACTGCGAGATGGAGCCGGGCACGGTTTTATTCTTCCACTGCAACCTCTTGCATCGGTCGGACCAAAACAAGTCAGACCGTCCGCGTTGGACGTACATCATGTGTTACAACGCGGCCCGCAATGATCCGTATAAAGAACACCATCATCCGAATTACCATCCTTTGATCCGCGTTCCCGATACAGCCATCAAAGACGTCGCGCGAAAGTCGACTTCCCACGAGGGGAAGGCGGTTTCGACGTGAAGCCCGCGGCGTCGGCGGTCCGACCAAAGAAGGGTCATCGCCATCAAAAGCGAGGAACCGTTCACGGAGCGGTCGCGGCGGCGTCTACGCGGGTGCGGCGTGGTGTCGCCCCGCCGCAGACCCCGTGGGTTCCTCTTGCCGGGTCGAACACGCCGGGGTATTCGATTCGGCTGCACGCAGCGGGGAGGGAAGGCGGATGCGGGTCGCCATCGTCGATTATTTGCTGAGGGCCAGTCAGGAAGCCACGTTTTACATGGCCAGGGAGCTTGGCTTTGACGGGCTGGAGATCACCGTTGACTTGATCGGCGATCCCAACCACTTATTGTTCAACCCGCGTCCGATTCGGACGCTACGCGAACTGTCGGCGGCGACGAAGGTCGGCCTGCCGAGCGTCCACGCGACGCATTTCGTCCGGGAGGCGCTGCTCGATCCGTCGGCGGCTCTGCGGTCGGCGGCGTTGGCCGACCTTGAAAAACTGACCGCCGCCGCCGCCCGCCAGGGCATTCCGACGGTGGTCGTGCCGCTCGTCGGCGCCAGTTCCTGCGAGACCGAATCGCCGGCGCTGGTCGAGGTTTTGGAGCATGCCGCCAAGCTGGGCGAGAAGCACAAGGTGCGCTTCGCCTTCAAGTCGATGCTTGCTCCGTTGCCGCTGGCCTCGCTGATCGACGGCCATCCGTCGCAACAGCTCGGCGTCTGCTTCGACCCGGCGAACATCCTGGCGATGCAGCGTGATCCGCTGGAGGAGTTGAAGCTCTTGGGCACGCGGGTCGTCCACGTCCACCTGAAGGACCGCATGCCGAACGGCGCCTCGTGCGCCTTGGGCAAGGGAACGCTGAAGGTGGGCACGGTGCTGCAGGCGTTGGTCGACGCCGGCTACGGCCAATCGGTCGTCTTGGATACGCCGTCGGGCCGGGCGGCCAGCGAGTCGGCCACCCGCAACTTGAAGTTCGTCCGTCAGAGCCTGGCGGCCTGACCGACGTCCCTTGAAACCCCCCGCGACGAGGCCGACGGCGACCAAGCCGTCGGCCTTTCGCGTTTCTTGGCGGCAGCGGCAGGAAATCAGGCGCCGTCGGCCCCGAAAGCACCGTCAGACGCTTCATTTCCGGCTTGAAGCCGCTTGACGTCGGCCGACCTCGCCCCC
>JBOFFD010000617.1:0-5015 GCA_051648425.1 Planctomycetia bacterium | reverse complement strand
ATGCTGAAGGTGTTGATGAACAGCGTGGCCACGCGCGTCGAATCCGACTCGAAACCAAGCCGAACGACTTCAAGCATGAGCCGGATGCCGTCGATCAGTTTGCGGCGGTCTTGCACGTCGACCAATTCGGGGGCCGACGTCTTCGGTTTCGGCCGGCGTTCCCATTCCTGGGCCAGTTCCAATTGGCGTTCGAGGTCGCGGACGGCGGTGAAGTATTGATCGAGGCGGTCGCGGTCGGCCGGTCCGACGGCGCGCTTCAAGCGGCCGGCGTCGCCGCCGACGAAGTCGAGCAGGCTGCGGCCGCGCCGCAGGTCTTCGACGCGGGCGTCGACCTCGGCCGGCGCGCCTTCGACGAACATCCGGCGGTACAGCGCCGCCGGGCTTTTCTCGCCCGGCGTCTTAACGCCGCTGCGCGAAAAAACCATTCCCTGCGACCCTTCGCCGTTGACATCGAGGGTGAACGACGGGAAGCGGGTCGTCGGACCGAGTTTCTCGGCCATCAACTGGTCGAGTGAGATCGTGCTTTTGAACGCCGCCGAGCCGGGGTGCGGCGTCGCCGACAGAAACGAGCGCTCGGCTTCATGCGCCCCGTCGACGTCGGGATGCGAGACGCCGCTGAACAGCGTAAAGCGGTTCTTAAACGCTTTCAGAAGATCGAGATACGGTTTTGATTCGTAGTCGAGGCCGGTTTTCGTCGGAAAGAAGTGCTGCGGCAGGACGCCCATGTTGGTCTGAATCGCCACCATGCGCCGCGGCGACGATTTCGCGGCGGCCTGGGCGCCGCCGGCCGTTTCGGCACCGCGGGCGGCCGGGATCATGGCGTCGAGGAACGGCAGCGTCAGCGCCACGCCGGCCCCACGCAACACGTCGCGCCGCGACGGCCGACGGCTCGACGAAACCGGCGAGGAACGATTCGTTCGGTGGGACATGATCGGTTCCTTTTGAGACTCAGGTGGGTTTCGTCGACTTCTTACGGTCTACCGCATCCCGGCGGGTCGGATCGGAAAAGCGGCGGCTACTTCGCGCGAAAGAGCGGACTCTGCACGATCGCATGCACGAGCGATCGGATCTTATACCCTTCCGAGTGATCTAAGATCGTCTCCACGGCGGCGCGGTCGGCGAATTCGACCGGGGCGCCGGTGGCGTAGGCGACAAGTTGGCGCGTCAGATTCCGCGCCAGCGAGCGGGGGTCGGACGCGAGACGGCGGCGGAATTCAATCAGTCCGTTGAACGCGGCGCCGTCGGCCGTCACGCCGGCGGGGTCGACCGCCGGTCCTGCGCGGAAACCGACGTGGTAGTACTTGGAGTGGAACTTGCCCGCTGGGTCGCGGTGCGACGGAAAGAGGGCGTCGAGGTCGGCGCCGTCGCCTTTCTCCACCGACCGATACCGCGTGCGGAAGCCGCCGATCGGGTCGAAGCTTTCCATCGCGAACCCGGGCGGGTCCATCTTGGCGTGACACGACGCACAGGCGGCGTGGTCGCGGTGTCTGGCCAACTGCTCGCGGATGGTCGTCGCCCCCCGCACGTCGGGTTCGACCGCTTCGACGTCGGGCGGCGGCGGCGACGGCGGCGTTCCCAGAATCTTCCGCAACACCCACGCCCCGCGCTTCACGGGGCTGGTTGTGGTGCCGTTGGCCGTCACCTTCAGCACGGCCGCCGACGCCAACAGACCGCCGCGCGGCGTGACGGCCGGGTCGATGACGACGCGGCGGAATTCCGTCCCCTCGACGGGCGGCAGGCCGTAGTGTTCCGCCAACCGTTGGTTCACCATCGCGAAATTCGCTTCCACCAACTGGTTCGCCGGTTGGTTTTCCCGCAGCATCGCGTGGAAGAATTCGCGCGGCTCGCGGCGCATCGCGTCTTCCAAGTATGGTTGGAATTCAGGATAGAGCGTACGGTCGGGAGTGGTGGCGTCGAAGTCGCGGAGGTCGAGCCATTGGTTGAGGAAGTCGACGACGAAGCGGTCGGCCTTGGGGTCGGACAGCAGACGTTCGGTCTCGGACCGAAGGACGGCCGAGTCGGTGAGAAGCCCGCGGCGGGCTTTGTCAGTAAGAGCGTCGTCGGGGGTCGAACTCCACAGGAAGTAAGAAAGGCGGGAAGCCAAGGCGTCACCGGCGAGCGGTCCGACCGGCGCGTTCAGAAAGAGGAAGTCGGGGCTTAAGAGGGCCGTCTTATAGGTGTATTTCAGGGCGTCCTCGAAACAGGCGCCGGTTTTGAGACGCTCGGCCGCGACCGCCGCGTACCGTTCCAGTTCCGCTTCGGTCGTCGGGCGGCGGAAGGCGCGCGGCAGGAAGTCGGCCAGCAGGCGGCGGGCGTCGCCGGCGGGGTCGGTGGAAACGACCGTCCCGAAAACAAGCCGACCGGGGCCGTTCATGGCGTTGTGCGAAAGTTGCGGCGGCGCCCGCTTCGGTTTCGGGGCGTCGGCCGGCAGTTGATCCAGCGGCGCCACGCGCAGATTGCCGAACAGGCGGCGGTGGCTCGGCGGCGGCCATTCGTCGTACAGCGGCCCTTCCACCGTCAGATAGTCGATCGCGACGCCCGGCCCGGTGTATTTCGCGATCTGACCCTGCGAGAAGTAGACGTGGACGTTCCAGAGTGACGCTGGGTTCACTTTCAGATGGTCGCCCAGCCGCGGATCGAGCCAGACCTCCACTTCCGAGTGTTTCGGCTGGAGCGACGGGGCGTCGAAATGGCCTAAGAGCCGGCCGCCGCAGTAGACGCCGACGGCCCCGCGCCGCGCGGCCGGTTTCACTTCGCCTTGATCCCACCAGTACGACCAAGCCGAAACGCCGAGTTTATACTTGCCGGGATGGATGGGGATGAAATGAAACCGCCCGTGGAACGCTTCGTCGGTGTGGCGCGTCAGGCCGACGGTCGCGGGGTCTTTGAAGGCGCCGCCCTTTTCCGCTTCGGCCAAACCGGGATATTTGCCGCCGAAACTGAACGGCGGATCGGGATAGTTGCCGACGCCGTTGGGCATCGGGAAACGGCTGTCGTCGTACTTGAAATCCTTCAGCATGACGGCGTCGCCGCCCGACATTAAGACGCGGAAATCGTACTGGTTGTTGGCGTACAGCTTGTGGCGTTCAACTTCCGGCGGCACGGAGTACTTCGCGGTGGCGGCGGCGAGCGTTTGGTCGACCGCCTCGCCGTATTTGGCGAGTAAGAGCGGCGACACATCCAGCGCGGCGGCCGATTTGTCGAACCCGGATGCGCGGCCGTCCTCCGGCAGCAACCCTTTGACGTCGAGTTCCGGCATGTTGAGCAGGTCGCGAAGCGTTTCTTGAAACTCCGAACGGTTGAGGCGGCGGACGACGCCGCGGCCGCCGACCGCCCGGCGCCGCTCTTGATCGGCGATCAGCGCCGGCTCGAGCGCCTTCAGTACAGCGTCGACTTCCGCGGCGGGCGGTCGGGTTTCCTCCTTGGGAGGCATTTCGCCGGCGCGGACGCGGTCGACCACTTTCACCCAGGCGGCGTACGCCGTCGGCGACGCGAATCCATCCGTCGTCAACTCATCGAGTTTTATGCCGCCGGCCTTTTCACCGCCCGTGTGACACACGGCGCAATGGGTCGAGACGAATTTTCGGACGGCGTCGGCGGGGAAGGCGGCCGGATCAGCCACGGCGTTCGAACAGGCCCAGACCGAAAGTGCGATGGAGGCGGACGCCGACAGCCGTTTCATAAAGTTGCTCCAACTTGGGAGGAAGGCGTTGGGCGGGAAGGCGATTCCAAAAGCGTGGAGGGAATGCGGTCGTCACGCGCACGAGGTTTAAGACATGTTGATTTTAGTCACCGTTGTTGGAAACGGAAAGGCGTCATTCCGGTTCGACGCCCGTTCGGCCCCAGGCTTCCACGATCGTGAAATGGGCCGGTTCGACCGGTAGGATCGACAGCCGTTGGCCTTTTCGGCAGACCAAGAGGTCGGCCGTCGCCGGGTGGTTTTTCAGCGCCGCCAGCGCGACGACCGCCGGGAATTTGGCGACGAACGCCACGTCGACGAGCCGCCAGGTTGGGTTCTCGGCAGACGCCTTCGGGTCGAAGTAGTCGCTTTCGAGGTCGAATTGGGTCGGGTCGGGATAGGCGGCGGAGGCGACTCGGCCGACCCCCGCGACGCCCGAAGGTTCGGCGTTCGAGTGGTAGAACAGGACGGCGTCGCCGACCTGCATGTGGTCGCGCATGTAGTTGCGGGCGAGATGGTTTCGCACACCGGACCAGGGCGTGACGCCGTCGCGCGCCAGGTCGTCGATGGAGTAGGCGTCGGGTTCCGACTTCATGAGCCAGCAACGGTCGGTGGCGGGAACGGCGCCGGCTGGTTTCTTCTTGGGGGAGCGGGGCGGCACGCGGTCACCAGTCGATCTTGGCGCCCAGGACTTGAAGGAAGGCGGCCATCCAGGCGGGGTGGGCGGGCCACGCCGGGGCCGTTACGAGGTTGCCGTCGACCAAGGCCTCGTGGACGGGCAGGGAAACGTACTCGCCGCCGGCGAGGGTCACTTCGGGGCCGCAGGCCGGGTAGGCGGTGCAGCGGCGCCCCTTGAGCACGCCGGCCGCCGCCAAGAGTTGCAAGGCGTGGCAGATCGCGGCCACCGGCTTGCCGTCGTCGAAGAACGACCGCACCAGCTTTAAGACGTCGGAGTCGAGGCGGAGATATTCGGGGGCGCGGCCGCCGGGGATGACCAGGGCGTCGTAGTCGGCGGCTTTGACGGACGCGAAGTCGGCGGTCAGCGCGAAGCGGTGGCCCGGTTTTTCACTGTACGTCTGGTCGCCTTCAAAGTCGTGAACCGCCGTGCGCACGTACTCGCCCTTCCGCTTGCCGGGGCAGACGGCGTGGACGGTGCAACCGACGGTCTGCAACGTCTGAAAAGGGACCATCGCTTCGTAGTCTTCCACGAAGTCGCCGACGAGGAATAAGATCTTCTTGGAAGCCATCGGCGTGGATCCTCTGGGAAGTGAAACGTCTCATAGCCCGCGGCGCGAGCAAGGGATTCCTGGTCCGGTCGCTTCGACGGTGTACGGTT
>JBOFFD010000616.1:0-3167 GCA_051648425.1 Planctomycetia bacterium | reverse complement strand
TCGAGCCGAATGCTGATGTTGCCGTCGTTGGCCGCCGCGAAGCCGCGGTTGTACAGCCGACGCCCGACTTCGCAAATCGTCTCGCGAGCCTTCCATTCATTGTTCATCATCGGCGTCCGCCTTTCACTTCGTCCGACCCACCCCGCAACACGGCTTCCGCCGCGCCGCGGTCGACGTCCACATGATCCAACAAGCACGCCGTGTAGGCGTCGACCGGTTTGTCGTCGGGCAGGTACGGCACGGTCGCCTCGCCCCCTTCCGAAAACGCGATCAAGTCGTTTGGGCCGGCGCCCAACTCGTCCACCGCGATCAGCTCTTCCGGCCCCGCGCCGTCGGTTGCACCGTCGGCGAGCAGCATCGGCAACGTCTGCGGCACGACGACGATCCAGCGTTTGCCGACGAGCGTCGGGTGGACGCGAAGAAGCGACAACTTGCCGACCACCCGCCCTACCCGCACGCCGTTGCTCCTTCTCGACCGTTCCGTGTCGAAAACTCAGTCTTCCAGGCCGATCACCGTGTAGCGCACCGGACTGTCCTTCGCACCGACCAGCACGCGCGACGACTTGCCGTCGCTGGTGATGATCGCCGTCGCGCCGACCGCCGCCCCCAAGGTGTCGATCACCACCAGCGGGTCGCCGTCGGGTCGGTCGCCCGGCCCCAGCGGTTGCATCAGCAGCAGCCGGCAGCCGACGAGCGAGCGATGCTTGGCCGTCGCCGTCAGCCGCCCCACCACCACCGCCCGCTGCATGCCGCCCTCATGTCACTAGACTGTCAACTCGTCGTCTGTCACGCGATGGTTCATCGTCACAAAATGCGCAGGT
This sequence comes from Planctomycetia bacterium, assembly GCA_051648425.1. Taxonomy (GTDB): domain Bacteria; phylum Planctomycetota; class Planctomycetia; order Kolteriales; family Kolteriaceae; genus JBOFFD01. The sequence continues at coordinate 2,346 of JBOFFD010000616.1, read as the reverse complement.
CGTTCACCATGCTGCAGCGCCGCTGCCGGGTGAACGTCAGCGGCGTCAGCACGCCTTCGCCCGTGGGGGTGGCGATCGAGAATGACAAGTAACCCTCGCCGCCCAGGCCCAGGCCGGCCATGCTCGGGCCGTTCTTAATGAACAGCGTGGTGTCGAGTTCGCGGCCCATCGTCGTCAGGTTGCGGACGTTACGCGAGTGCATGACGGCGGTGTGGCGGTAGCCGTGTTCGTACTTTTTCGCCAACTCGATGCCCACGGCGACGTTGGGCACGCGGACGATGGGGAGGAAGGGCATCATTTGTTCGTGGTCGACGAACGGACTGTCTTCGCCGGTCTCGCCGAACAGCACCTGCGCGTCGGTCGGGACGCGGATACCGGCCGCCTGCCCCATGACGTGCGGGTCTTTGCCGATCAGTTCCTTGCGAACCACCGTCTTGCCCGCTTCGTTCGTTTGGAAGGCGGCCTGCTCGAGGTCGCGCACTTGTTGGTCGGTCAAACGGTAGCCGCCGTGCCGACCGAGTTCCTGCATCAGCGAATCGAAGATGGTGTGAACGGCGAAGACTTCCTTCTCGCCGATGCACAGCAGGTTGTTGTCGAAGGCGGCGCCCTGAACGATGGAGTCGGCGGCGTTGGAAATGTCGGCGGTCTCGTCGACCACCACCGGTGGATTGCCGGGGCCGGCGACGATCGCCCGCTTGGGACTGGCCAGCGCGGCGCGGGCGACGGCCGGGCCGCCGGTGACGACTAAGAGGCGGACGTCGCGGTGGGCGAACAGGGCGGCGGCGGAGTCGATCGTCGGCGGGTCGATGATCGTGATAAGATTGTCGACGCCGATGGCGGCGCGGATCGCTTCGTTGAAGGTTCTTACACCCAGCTTGGCGATCTCGGCGCCGCTGGGGTGGGCGTTGAAGACGACGACGTTGCCGCCGGCGAGCATACTGATGGCGTTCGACGCCAGCGTCGGCAGTGAATGCGTGACCGGCGTGATGGCGCCGATGACGCCGAACGGCGCGTATTCGGTGATGGTGAGTCCGTGGTCGCCGCTGTAGGCGTCGCAGCGGAGGAACTCGACGCCCGGCGTGCGGTCGGCGGCCACGCCCAGCTTGGCGATCTTATGATCGAGCCGGCCGATCTTGGTTTCGTCCAGCTCCATCTTACCCCAGAGGTCCGCGTTCTTACGGCAGAGGCCGCGGATCGTCTCAATGGCGAGGCGGCGCTTGTCCATCGAGACGTCGCGGAACTTGGCGAAGGCGTCTTTGGCGGCCGCCACCGCGTCGTCGACGCTGCCGTGCACGCCCAGCGAGCCGGTCCGCGAAGCACTAAGACCGGCCGGCATCGACGTGCGCAACTGCGCCACGATCTGCTCGACGACGCTGCGCACCATTTGTTCGTTCAAGGCGGCCATTGGACGTCTTACTCCCGTTCCGCGGCGGCGTCGGAGCCTGCGCCGCGGGTGCTGTACACTTGGTTGCCGTAGGCCGATACTTCGTTCACCAACCCAATGACCGCCGCGTCGATCGGCAGCGGCTTCGTTTCTTCGGTCATGCGGGCGCTCGAGCCTTGCACGATCAGCACGACGTCGCCCTCGCCGCAGCCGACCAGGTCGACGGCGATGAACGTGCGTCCCACGCCGACGAGGTCGGATTTGCCGGCCGGGTCGACCCGCAGCGGTTCGACCGCCAGCAGTTTCCAACCGACCATCGACGCCACCTTGTGCGTCGACACCACATATCCGGCCACCCGCGCGAGGAACATCGCCGCCGTCCCCGGCTTACGCCGTCTGAAGCTTCTCGTACGTCTGCCGCGCCACCACGATCTCTTCATTCGTCGGCACAGTCCAGATCTCACCTTTCGAGCCGTCGACGGAAAGTTTCGCCTCGCCGCGGAGCGTTTCATTCTTGACCGGGTCGAGCGTCAGACCGAAGGCGTCGAGGCCGAGGCACGTCTTACCGCGGACGACGGTCGAATTCTCACCGATGCCGCCGGTGAAGACCAGCGCGTCGACGCCGCCCAGACGGACTAAGAACGAACCGAGCCAGTCGCGGATCGAACCGACGAAGACGTCGACGGCCAGCGCCGCCCGTTCGTTCCCCGCGGCCGCGGCCGTCTCAATGTCGCGAAGGTCGTTGCCGACGCCCGACAGTCCTAAGAAACCGCTCTTGTCGCCCAACACCTTCAGGATTTCGTCGAAGGTGAGACCCGACGCCTTCATGACGGCGGGGAGGGCGAAGACGTCGAAGTCGCCGACGCGGTTGTTGTGCGGCAGTCCGCTCTGCGGACTCATGCCGAGGGTGCAGCCGAGGCTGACGCCGTTCTTAATGGCCGCCAACGAATTGCTGCCGCCCA
>JBOFFD010000615.1:0-3374 GCA_051648425.1 Planctomycetia bacterium | reverse complement strand
TCGAGCCGAATGCTGATGTTGCCGTCGTTGGCCGCCGCGAAGCCGCGGTTGTACAGCCGACGCCCGACTTCGCAAATCGTCTCGCGAGCCTTCCATTCATTGTTCATCATCGGCGTCCGCCTTTCACTTCGTCCGACCCGTTCCGAGACACGGCTCGCAACACGGCTTCCGCCGTCTCGCGGTCGATATCCACATGATCCAACAGGCACGCCGTGTAGGCGTCGACCGGTTTGTCGTCGGGGAGGTACGGCACGGTCGCCTCGCCCCCCTCGGAAAACGCGATCAAGTCGTTTGGGCCGGCGCCCAGCTCGTCCACCGCGATCAGCTCTTCCGGCTCCACGCCGTCGGTCGCACCGTCGGCGATCAGCATCGGCAACGTCTGCGGCACGACGACGATCCAGCGTTTGCCGACGAGCGTCGGGTGGACGCGAAGAAGCGACAGCTTGCCGACCACCCGCCCTACCCGCACGCCGTCGCCTCCCTCTTGATCGTCCAACGACACCGGACGCTTCGCCCTCGGAGCGGCCGATTTCCGTTGTAGGGCGGAACTCTGGTCCGTCCGTCCTTCCGATTTCCAGCCGCCCTCGTCGACGGTCGGCCTGAAGGAGTTTCGTCCCCACGTCCACTCCGGGCGGACCAGAGGTCCGCCCTACATTTCGCGGCTTCCGTCCCAACGGTTTTCGGAAACGAAGACCAACACTCAGTCTTCCAGGCCGATGACCGTGTAGCGCACCGGGCTGTCTTTCGCGCCGACCAGCACGCGCGACGCCTTGCCGTCGCTGGTGATGATCGCCGTGGCGCCGACCGCCGCCCCCAAGGTGTCGATCACCACCAGCGGGTCGCCGTCGGGTCGATCGCCCGGCCCCAGCGGCTGCATCAACAGCAGCCGGCAGCCGACGAGCGAGCGATGCTTGGTCGTCGCCGTCAGCCGTCCCACCACCACCGCCCGTTGCATGACGCCCTCTTGTCACTAAACTGCCGGTCCATCGTCTTTGGCGTGACGGCGGATCGTCACAAAATCCGCAGGTCGTTCACCATGCTGCACCGCCGCTGCCGGGTGAACGTCAGCGGCGTCAGCACGCCTTCGCCCGTGGGGGTGGCGATCGAGAACGACAAGTAGCCCTCGCCGCCCAGGCCCAGGCCGGCCATGCTGGGGCCGTTCTTGATGAACAGCGTGGTGTCGAGTTCGCGGCCCATCGTCGTCAGGTTGCGGACGTTCCGCGAGTGCATGACGGCGGTGTGGCGGTAGCCGTGTTCGTACTTCTTCGCCAACTCGATGCCCACGGCGACGTTGGGCACGCGGACGATGGGCAGGAACGGCATCATTTGTTCGTGGTCGACGAACGGACTGTCTTCGCCGGTCTCGCCGAACAGCACCTGCGCGTCGGTCGGCACGCGGAAGCCGGCCGCCTGCCCCATGACGTGCGGATCCTTGCCGATCAGTTCCTTGCGGACCACCGTCTTGCCGGCTTCGTTCTTTTGGAAGGCGGCCTGCTCGAGGTCGCGCACTTGTTGGTCGGTCAAACGGTAGCCGCCGTACCGACCGAGTTCCTGCATCAGCGAATCGAAGATGGCGTGAACGGCGAAGACTTCCTTTTCGCCGATGCAAAGCAGATTGTTGTCGAACGCGGCGCCCTGCACGATCGAGTCGGCGGCGTTGGAAATGTCGGCGGTCTCGTCGACCACCACCGGCGGATTTCCGGGGCCGGCGACGATCGCCCGCTTGGGGCTGGCCAGCGCGGCGCGGGCGACGGCCGGTCCGCCGGTGACCACTAAGAGGCGGACGTCGCGATGCGCGAAGAGGGCGGCGGCGGTATCGATCGTCGGCGGGTCGATGATCGTGATAAGATTGTCGACGCCGATGGCGGCGCGGATCGCTTCATTGAAGGTTCTTACACCCAGTTTGGCGATCTCGGCGCCGCTGGGGTGGGCGTTGAAGACGACGACGTTGCCGCCGGCGAGCATACTGATGGCGTTCGACGCCAGCGTCGGCAGTGAATGTGTGACCGGCGTGATGGCGCCGATGACGCCGAACGGCGCGTATTCGGTGACGGTAAGACCATGGTCGCCGCTGTAGGCGTCGCAGCGGAGGAACTCGACGCCCGGCGTGCGGTCGGCGGCCACGCCAAGCTTGGCGATCTTATGATCGAGCCGGCCGATCTTGGTTTCGTCCAGCTCCATCTTACCCCAGAGATCCGCGTTCTTGCGGCAGAGGCCGCGGATCGTCTCAATGGCGAGGCGGCGCTTGTCCATCGAGACGTCGCGGAACTTGGCGAAGGCGTCCTTGGCGGCCGCCACCGCGTCGTCGACGCTGCCGTGGACCCCCAGCGAGCCGGTGCGCGAACCGCTAAGACCGGCCGGCATCGACGTCCGCAACTGCGCCACGATCTGTTCGACGACGCTGCGCACCATTTGTTCGTTCAAGGCGGCCATTGGACGTCTTACTCCCGTTCCGCGGCGGCGTCGGAGCCAACGCTGCGGTTGCTGTACACTTGGTTGCCGTAGGCCGATACTTCGTTCACCAACCCGATGACCGCCGCGTCGATCGGCAGCGGCTTCGTTTCTTCGGTCATGCGGGCGCTGGAACCCTGCACGATCAGCACGACGTCTCCCTCACCGCAGCCGACCAGGTCGACGGCGATGAACGTGCGTCCCACGCCGACGAGGTCCGATTTGCCGGCCGGGTCGACCCGCAGCGGTTCGACCGCCAGCAGTTTCCAACCGACCATCGACGCCACCTTGTGCGTCGAAACCACATGCCCGACCACCCGCGCGAGAAACATCGCCGCCGTCCCCGGCTTACGCCGTCTGAAGCTTCTCGTAAGTCTGCCGCGCCACCACGATCTCTTCATTCGTCGGCACGGTCCAGATCTCGCCTTTCGAGCCGTCGACGGAAAGTTTCGCCTCGCCGCGGAGCGTTTCATTCTTGACCGGGTCGAGCGTCAGACCGAAGGCGTCGAGGCCGGCGCAGGTCTTACCGCGCACCACCGTCGAATTTTCACCGATGCCGCCGGTGAAGACCAGCGCGTCGACGCCGCCCAGGCGGACTAAGAACGAACCGAACCAGTCGCGGATCGAACCGACGAAGACGTCGACCGCCAGCGCCGCCCGTTCGTTCCCCTCGGCTGCGGCCGTCTCAATGTCGCGAAGGTCGTTGCCGACGCCCGACAGTCCTAGGAAACCGCTCTGGTCGCCCAACACCTTCAGGACTTCCTCGAAGGTAAGACCGGAGGCTTTCATGACGGCGGGGAGGGCGAAGACGTCGAAGTCGCCGACGCGGTTGTTGTGCGGCAGTCCGCTCTGCGGACTCATGCCGAGGGTGCAGCCGAGGCTGACGCCGTTCTTAATGGCCGCCAACGAATTGCTGCCGCCCA
>JBOFFD010000614.1:0-4671 GCA_051648425.1 Planctomycetia bacterium | reverse complement strand
ACCGACGAATCCCGAGGTTGGAGATGATTTCGCCGAAACGCGGCCTACAATACGGCGTCGGCGAAATCGTCACCGAGATTATGATTCGACCTCCGGTGTATAAGTAGATCTGGTTTCGGAAGGCGTGGCAAGAGCCGGATGCCATTCCGCCGAAATCGGTCGGCGCGACGAACCGCCCGCGTGGGCGACGTTCGACGACCGATCGACGCGACCGAACAATTGAAGGCGGCGGCCTGACGCGGCAGCGGAGAAACGAAGAGATGTACGAGAAATTCACCGACCGCGCCCGCAAGGTCATGCAACTGGCCAACCAAGAGGCGCAGCGGTTCAACCACGAATACATCGGCACAGAACACATCCTTCTCGGTCTCGTGAAGGAAGGAAGCGGGGTTGCGGCCCAGGTTCTCAAGAACATGGACGTCGACCTGCGGAAGATTCGGATCGAGGTTGAGAAGATCGTCCAGGCCGGTCCGGACATGGTGACGATCGGCAAGCTGCCGCACACGCCGAGGGCGAAGAAGGTCATCGACTTCGCCATCGAGGAGGCCCGCAACCTCAATCACAACTACGTCGGTACGGAACATCTTCTCTTGGGTCTTCTGCGCGAGCAGGAAGGCGTGGCCGCCCAGGTTTTGATGAATCTGTCGCTGAAACTGGAAGACGTCCGCGAAGAAGTCTTGAACTTGTTGGGGCACGGTATGGAAGCAGGCGAAAGCGGCGAACGGGCGGCGGGCGGCGGCGGCGGCAGCGGCGGCGGCAAGACCAGCAGCAAATCGAAGACGCCGGCTCTCGACAGCTTCGGCCGCGACTTGACGGAGCTGGCCCGGCAGAACAAGCTCGATCCGGTGATCGGCCGGACCAACGAAATCGAACGGGTGATGCAGATCCTGAGTCGGCGCACCAAGAACAACCCGGTCCTGCTCGGCGAGGCGGGCGTCGGCAAGACCGCGATCGTCGAAGGATTGGCGCAGGCGATCGTCAACGGCAACGTGCCGGAACTGCTGCGGGAGCGACGCATCGTCGTCCTCGACCTCGCCATGATGGTCGCCGGCACGAAGTACCGCGGTCAGTTCGAGGAACGCATCAAAGCGGTGATGAACGAAGTCCGCCGCGCCCGCAACACCATTCTCTTCATCGACGAACTGCACACGCTGGTCGGGGCCGGCGGGGCCGAAGGCGCCATCGACGCCTCCAACGTGTTGAAACCCGCGTTGGCGCGCGGCGAGATCCAGTGCATCGGCGCCACCACCCTCGACGAATACCGCAAGTACATTGAAAAGGACGGCGCCCTCGAACGCCGGTTCCAGCAGATCATTCTCGAACCGCCGTCGAAACTCGAAGCGATCGAAATCCTGAAGGGCCTGCGCGATCGGTACGAAGCCCATCACCGCGTGCAGATCACCGACGCAGCGCTGGAAGCCGCCGTCGAGTTGTCGAGCCGGTACATTCCGGTGCGCTGTTTGCCCGACAAGGCGATCGACGTCATCGACGAAGCGGGCGCCCGCGTCCGTCTCAAGGCGATGACCCGTCCGCCTGACCTCAAGGAACTCGACGAAGACATCGAACGCCTCAACCAAGAAAAGGAGGAGGCGGTCGCCAACCAGGACTTCGAGAAGGCCGCCAACCTGCGCGACCAGGCCGACAAGATCAAGAAGAAGAAGGAATCGATCACCCGCGAATGGCGGGAAAAGACGCAGGAGATCGACGGCGTCGTCGACGACAACATCATCGCCGAGGTCGTCTCTAAGATGACCGGCGTGCCGTTGACGCGGCTGGAAAGCGAAGAAGCCGCCCGGCTGCTCCGCATGGAAAGCGAACTGAAGCAGAAGGTCGTCAGCCAGGACCAAGCCATCCAGGCGATCGCCCGAAAGGTGCGTTCCAGCCGGGCCGGCCTTAAGGATCCCAAGCGCCCCATCGGCTGCTTCATCTTCGCCGGCCCGACGGGCGTCGGCAAGACGCTGCTGGCGAAGGCCCTGGCCGAGTTCATGTTCGGCAATGAAGACTCGCTCATTCAGATCGACATGAGCGAGTACATGGAGAAGCACAACGTCAGCCGGCTCATCGGCGCCCCGCCGGGGTACGTCGGCTACGAAGAAGGCGGCCAGTTGACCGAGAAGATTCGCCGCCGGCCCTATGCGGTCGTCTTGCTCGACGAAATCGAGAAGGCGCACCCCGACGTCTTCAACATGCTGCTGCAGATCATGGAAGAAGGTCGGCTGACCGACAGCTACGGGCACAAGGTCGACTTCAAGAACACCATCTTGATCATGACGACCAACCTGGGCGCCGCTCAGATCAAGGACCAACTGCCGCTCGGCTTCCAACGGCGGTCGGCCGAGGTCAGCTACGAGAAGATGAAGGAACAGGTCGTCGCTCAGATCGAGAAGGAATTCCGGCCGGAGTTCCTGAACCGTTTGAACGACACCATCATCTTCCAAAGCCTGACGCGCGAAAACCTCGAACAAATCATCGAGTTCGAGCTGTCGAAGGTGCGCGATCGGCTGGCGGAACGGAACATCACGCTCGACCTGTCGGCCGAGGCCCGCGAACTGATCATCGAGAAGGGGTACAACCCCGACTTCGGCGCTCGTCCGCTGCGTCGCGCGATCGAGAACCTGCTCGAAGAGCCGCTGTCGGAAGAACTGCTTCGCGGGTCGCTGCGGGAATACGCGACGATCCGCGCCGAAGTGCTGCCGCCGGAGGAACCGGGCGCGTCGAAGAAGCTGCGGTTCGAGTTCATCGACGGCGCGCCAAAGGTCGAGAACGTGCCGGTGGCCGCCGTTGCGGAAACGTCGGCGTAATTCTTTTGTTTCGATCAACGTCTTGTTACGATTAGTTTGGGGAAGGCCGTCGTTTCGACGGCCTTTCTTGTTGCATTTGCGGCATTGCAAGTCTAAACTTACATCAGATGCGGTTCGCCTGTTCCCACGGACCGTCCAGCCGTCAACGTGGTTCCCGTAAGGCCATGGCGGTGACTCACACCAATCGTGCGACCGAGTCGATTCCGTCCGATGCGACGATGCATTTCAAGGGGTCGAACCCCGCGATCCGCTTCGGTTCGACGGAAGGCCGGAGCTGTCTCGTCAAAATCTATCCTCCGGGAGCGGGCGAAGGACTTTTCTACCTTCCCCAACGCAGCGTCATTCTAGGCCGCGGCCCGGAATGCGACCTGGACCTCGTCGACTCCGCCGTCTCGCGGCAGCACGCCGTCATCGAGCCCAGCGCCGGCAACTTCAAGATCAGCGACCTCGGCAGCACCAACGGCACCTTCATCAACGAAACCAAGATCGACCAACGGCTGCTCACCCCCGGCGACTTGATCCGCATCGGCAGCCACATCATCAAGTTTCTGTCGAGCGACCACATCGAAGCGCAGTACCACGAAACCATCTACTCGATGATGATCAGCGACGCCCTTACCGGCGTCAACAACAAACGCTACTTCATGGAAGTGCTGGAACGAGAGTTGGTGCGGTCGGCCCGGCACAAACGGCCGTTGTCGCTCGTCATGTTCGACGTCGACCATTTCAAGGCGACTAACGACACCTTCGGCCACTTGGCCGGCGACGCCGTCCTACGAGAAATGTGCCACCGGATCGCCGTCACCATCCGCAAGGACGAACTTTTCGCCCGCTACGGCGGCGAAGAGTTCGGCGTGCTGCTGCCGGAAGCGACGTTGGTCGAAGCCCGCATCTTCGCCGAGCGCATCCGCCGCCTCGTCGCCGATACTCCATTGCTCATTGGATCGTTCACGATTCCCATCACGATCAGCGTCGGCATCGCCCAGACGGTCGGCAACCGCGAAGTGACCCCGGTGCAGCTCATCAGCGAAGCCGACCGCGCCTTGTATCAAGCCAAAAAGCTCGGCCGCAACCGCGTCTGCCCGCCGTAACCTCCTCAGGCCGAGAGCGGAATCGGTGTGCCGCGCCGTTCACGGTACCGCGACGCCAACCCGAACGTTCGCGCCAGGGCGGCGGCGATGCGATGCGCCGCGTTGCCGTCCCAAAGGGTGGGCCGGGCGCCCACGGGGTAATCACCTTCCATCACGGCTTCGACCAACGACTGCAGCAGTTCGCAGTCGGCGCCCACCAGGGTGCTCGATCCTTCGTCGACCGTGATCGGCCGTTCGGTGTTGGGCCGCATCGTCAGGCACGGCACGCCCAGCGCCGTCGCCTCTTCCTGCAAGCCGCCGGAATCGGTGACGATCAACTTCGACTGCGAAGTTAGGCAGAGGAAGTCGACGTACCCCTGGGGGCCGAGCAGCACCAGGCCGGTATCGGCGAGACGGTCGCGCAGGCCGAAGCGCTGCAGCCGCTCGGCGGTGCGCGGGTGGACGGAGAACACCAGCGGCAGTTGTTTGGCGACGCTCGTCAAGACGCCCATCAGTGATTCCAATTGCGTCGGATCGTCGACGTTCGCCGGCCGGTGCAGCGTCACCACGCCGTAACCGCCCGGCAGCAGCCCAAGTTCCTTGAGCAACGGGCGGTCGAGAGCGTCGGCGTGAAAGCGCCGCAGCGTGTCGATCATGACGTTGCCGACCAGTTCGACGCGCTCGGCCGCCGTCCCCTCGCGCCGTAGGTTTTCGACCCCCGCCGGTTCCGAGCAAAGCAGCAGGTCGGCCAGCGAATCGGTGACGATGCGGTTGATTTCCTCGGGCATCGTGCGGTCGAA
>JBOFFD010000613.1:0-2787 GCA_051648425.1 Planctomycetia bacterium | reverse complement strand
CCCGCAAGAGCAGACGGATCGGCACCTCGGCGAACGGCAGTTCTTCGCGGCAAACGTTTAAGAGATACCGTTGGTAGGTCGGGTCGAACAGCTTGGGGCTGTTGCACACCATGACGATCGTCGGCGGGTTGGCGGCGATTTGCGTCGCGTAATAGATGCGGCCTTGGCGGTTCTGCCGGCTGGGGGGCGGACGGTGCTCCATCGCGCCTTTCAGCACCCGGTTGATCTCGGCGGTCGACACCCGCGTGCTGGACTGGTGGAACAGCGATTGCGCGACTTCCAGCGTCTTCTGCACGTTCTTACCGGTCTTCGCCGTGATGAACGCGCGCGGCGAATGTTCCAGGGTGGGCAGCAGTTTGTCGATGTACTCGTTGTACGCGCCGGTGGTGGTCAGCGGTTTCGCCAAGTCCCATTTGTTGACGACTAAGACGCACGGCTTGAATTTGCCGTCGATGATGTGCATGAGCTGCTTGTCGATCTTCGTCACGTTCGACGGCGCGTCTAAGAACATCAAGACGACGTCGGCCCGCCGGATCGATTCCTGCGCCCGCACGAGGCTGTAAAACTCGATGCTGTCCTGAATGCTTTTCGCCTTGCGGACGCCGGCGGTGTCGATGGCGACGATCGTCTTGCCGTTCATCTCGAACCGAACGTCGACGCTGTCGCGCGTCGTGCCGGGCACTTCGCTGACGATCACCCGTTCCGAGTCGGCCAGGCTGTTGATGAAGGTGCTTTTGCCGGCGTTGCGCTTGCCGACGACCGCGATCTTCATTTCGACGCCGGGTTGGTCGGCCAGGCGGTCGGCGGGCAGCCGGCCGACGACCGCCTCGATGACGTCGTCGCGGCGGCGGTTGTTCTTCGCGCTGCAGAAGGTGAGTGGAAAGCCGAAGCGGTAGAATTCGGCCGAGGCGTAGGTTTCGAGGTGCGGGTTGTCGCACTTGTTGACGACGCACAAGACGTCGCGGCGGGCCTGCCGGAGTTTTTCGACGACGATTTGGTCGAGGTCGGTGATGCCGGTCTGGGCGTCGACGACGAATAGCAACAGGTCGGCGTGGTCGATGGCGAGGCGGATTTGCCGTTCGACGTCGGCGGTGAGGCCGTCGCGGTCGACGATGCCCATGCCGCCGGTGTCGGTCATCTCGAAGTATTTGCCGTCGTGTTCGATGAGGTGGGTGATGCGGTCGCGGGTGACGCCGCTGGTGGGGTCGACGATGGCCACGCGCCGCCGCAGCAGCCAGTTGAAGATCGACGACTTGCCGACGTTCGGCCGGCCGACGATCGCTACATTCGCTACCGCCACGAAACCACGTCCATCCACGAAAAAAAGGAACCCGCTCGACGCTTCGACGCAAACGGCATCGTAGCACTTCCACCCCGCCCGGCCAGTCGCCGGTTCCGGCCGAAACGAACGGCGGGTTGCGCCGCGGATAGTAGTACTCCGTCACGGCGGCATCTTGGGATTGGGATGAACCGCTTGGGTGAATAAGACGGCGGCACTCACGGAGGGGGGTCGCCATGCGGAAGTTGTATATCGTTCGGTTGTCGGAGGCGGAGCGGGTGGTTCTTCGCGAGGTCGTTCGCAAACAGAGCGGTTCGGCGATGAAGGTTCGTCGGGCGCAGATTCTGCTCAAGGCCGACGCCGACGGGCCGAACTGGACCGACGCGAAGATCGTCGAGGCGTTCGGCGGCCGGCGTCAGACGGTGGAGATGCTGCGCGAGCGGTTGGCGACGGCCGGGTTCGAGGAGGTTCTGAACGGCAGGAAGAAGCCGCCGCCGCTGTCCAAACTTGACGGCGGGCAGGAGGCGAAGTTGATCGCGCTGCGGCTGGGTCCGCCGCCGGAAGGGTATGCGAACTGGACCTTGCGGCTGCTGGCCGACCGGGCGGCGGCGTTGGAGATCGTCGATTCGATCAGCTACGAAACGGTGCGGCGGACGCTCAAAAAACGGCTTCACGGGCAGGAGGATCGAATACTGGGTGATACCGCCGGCGGCCGACGCGGAGTTCGCGGCGGCGATGGAGGACGTGCTGGATCTGTACGCGGAACCGGTCGATCCCGAGGTTCCGGTGGTGTGCATGGACGAGCAGCCGGTGCAGTTGCTGAACGAAACGCGGCGGCCGATCCCGGCGACGACGGAGCGTCCGGAGCGGATCGATTACGAATACGAACGGGCGGGGACGGCGAGCGTGTTCGTCTTCTGCGAGCCGAAGTCGGGCCGGCGTCAAGCGACGGCGCGGCCGCGGCGGACGAAGGTCGACTGGGCGGTCGAGGTGGCCGACTTGCTGCGGACGCGGTACGCGACGGCGAAGAAGGTGGTCCTCGTGTGCGACAACCTGAACACGCACGCGCGCGGCGCCTTTTACGAAGCGTTCGACCCGGCGACGGCGCGGGCGTTGGTGAAGCGGATCGAGTTCCGCTACACGCCGAAACACGGCGGTTGGCTGAACATCGCCGAATGTGAACTGAGCGCGCTGAGGCGGCAGTGCCTGGCGCACCGCCGCTTCGGGACGATCGAAGAACTGAAACGGGAAATCGCCGCGTGGTCGAACGCGGTGAACGCGAAACAATGAGGCGTCGACTGGCAGTTCCGCACCGCCGACGCCCGCCGAAAACTGAAATCGCTCTATCCCAAGTTGATCCCGTGACAGAGCACTAGTGGTCCGTCAAGTTATGATTTTTGGGTAGAGGGACTTCAGTTTGATTCTGGCGTCGGTGGTGGTGAACTGCCAGTCGACTCCGCGCTGCTTCCCGTTGCGGTCTTCGTGCCACGCCGTCGTCTCCCTCCGCA
>JBOFFD010000612.1:0-3403 GCA_051648425.1 Planctomycetia bacterium | reverse complement strand
TCATGCCGTCGATGATGCGGACGAACGGACGGCGTCCCATGCCGGGGGCGGCCAGGACTTCGTCGCGGCCGTCGCCGTTGAAGTCGCCGGCGGCGACGTTGACGCCGCCGCGGAAGGCGCTTTCAAAGGCCAGGAACGAGGAGCGGTCTTGGAAGGTGCCGTTGCCGCGGCTGAGGTAGACCTTGACGCGGGACGCGCCGCCGGACGACCCGACGATGAGGTCGGGCCGCAGGTCGCCGTTGACGTCGCCGAAGGCGACGGTGGCGCCGGCGGTGGATCGGCCGAACGGGCGGAAGGCCGCCAAGCGAACGGTGCCGTTGCTGGCGCCGTCGAAGACGCGGACTTCGGTGCGACGTCCCGAGCCGGACGCCACCGCGATGTCGGGAACGCCGTCGCCGTTCACATCGCCGATCGCCGTGCGGACGCCGCCGCGGAACGAGCGTTCAAAGGCGAAGAACTCGAAGCGGAAGTCACGGGTGTCTTCGTCGTAGACGCGCACCAGCGGCCGGCTGGAGCGGCCGGCGTCGGCCGAGGTGACGAGCGCCCCGACCTGGTCGAACTGCTCCATGCTGGTGAAGGCGACCGGATCGAGGCCGCTGTCGGCGCTGAAGGTCCAGCGGCCGCTGCCCGGCGTCGACGACAGCGTCAGCAGCCGACCGGCGTTGAGGTTGATGAGTTCCAGCCGGTCGCCGTTGACCGAGCCCGGCGCCGGCGAGTTGCCGTTGATCTGGAAGAGGGCGGTCGTGCTCGGCTGCACCGAGAACAGATTGGCCGCCTGCGTGCCGTCGAGCTGGACCACTTCGACGCTGCCGTCGAAGGAGACGCCGGCGAACGTGCGCGATCCGCCGTTGTTCACCACCGAGGCGGGGGTGACGAGGTAGTTGAAGGGCGCCGAGATCGCCGAGTCGTTCAGCACGAGCAAGTCGGCGGTGGCGCCGCTGCCCGCGCCGCCGAAGAAGGCGACGGGCGAGGCGATCGCATCAAGGTTGCCGACGCCGACGCGAACCTGATCGGCGCCGACGCCGCCGTCGAACCGCAAGAGGCCGGCGCCCGACGCGGTCGAGGCGACGGTGACGACGTCATTGCCGGAACCGAGGGCGAGCGTCGTGACGTCAAGGTCGGCCAGCGTGAGCGGGGCGCCGTTCGGCAGGAAGCCGGTGACGACGTTCGTGGAGGCGCCGGCCGCCTGGACGTTGATGGCGTTGGACGAAGGATCGAGGATGTCGGCGACGAGCGCCGTGTCGTTGCCGCCGCCGCCGCGGATCGAGATTGGAACGCCGGCCGCGATGGAGAGGGTGGAATCGATGGTGATGAAGTCGTCGTCACCGGACCCGACGATGGAGAGCGACCGGATTTTCGTCAGGGAATCGCGGTAGACGAGCACTTCAAAGCCGCGGGCGCCGGTCAACAGTTCGATGAAGCCGTTGTTGACGCGGGCGACGACGGAGTCGGCGACGCCGTCGTTGCCGACGACCTGGGCGTTGAGGTCGAAGGTCAGGTCGTAGATGCCGGCGATTTCGTTGCTGTTGAGGATCTGGTTGGAAAGCGCCGAGGTCCGGGTGTAGGTGGTGAAGGAAGTGGAGCTGACGAGACCGCTGCCGCCAGGGACGAGCGCCTCGAACGCGATGAGCGAGGCGACGCCCGCGATGGCGAGGTTGCCGCCGCCGACGTCGATGAGGGCCGGGGCGCCGGCGTCGCCGCCGAGGCGGGCGTTGATGCCGGTACGGAAAGGATTTCTTTGGTCGGCGGAGGCCGGTTGACCGAACCCGATGCTCCGCAGTTCCGGGGGCAGGGCCAAGACGTTGGTCTTTTCCTGAGTCGCCAGGTTGAAGGCTTGGTCGGGAACGTAGACGCCGCTGCTGCCACCCGGCGTCGCGGAAATGTCGGTGGAGAGCAAGTCGAAGGTGTTGACGCCGAGGCGCTTCACCGGCTCGCCGCCGTCCTGCAGGGTGTTGATGCGGGCCGTGCCGAGAAGCCGGCTGGTGTCGAGGCCGAGCTGCTGCACATCGATGGGGTTCTGCGCGGTCTGGCCGACGACCTGTAGGAAGCGGATCTCGAAGGAACCGGTGTTGAGGCCGAGGTCGATGCGGCGCACGGCGACGTCGGTGAGGCCCGGCAGCGATTCGATCGCCGATTCAAGCTGCGCGACCTGCGCGGTGAAGGGCACGTCGACCGAGTTGCCGTTGAACGACAACCGGTAGGTGCCGCCGGTGGCGTTGACGGTAAGCCGTTGGACCTCGAAAAGGTCGGCGGCGTCATTCGGGCGGTCGGTGCCGGCGTTGCCGAAACCGGCAAGGAAGTAGGCCTGGCCGATTTCGTCGTTGTTGTTGTACAGTTGGTGGGCGGTCGCTCCGAACGGGGCGATGCCGGCCAGGGTCAAGACGGCGAAGTCGCTGCCGTCGAACGGGTCGCCGGTGAAGTTCGGGCTGAGGGCGATGTTGCTGACGTTGACGTCGAACCGGCGGATTTCGCCGTCGGGCTGTGGCAGGTAGAAGATCGTCTTGGCGGCAAGCGGAGCGGCGTAGCCTTGCCGCGGGGTGCGCACCGAGCCGCCGCCGCCGCCGATCGGGTTGACTTCGAAGTCCGGGACGTTTTTGCCAAGCAGGTCGTTCGTGAAGTAAACGTAGAAACTGCGGCCGGCGAAGTCGCCGTTGTTGTTGAAGTCGTCGCCCCGGAACCGAACGTTCGCGTTGCCGTTGACCGGAAGGAAGCTGCGAATGAGGTTTTGCAGATTGAGGGCGGCTTGTTCGCCCGGCAGCGCGGCAATGCCGACGTTGCCGTCGATCGGCGTGATGAAACCGGGCAACTGAATGTTGCGGATGTCCGCATTGCCTTCAAAATCCAAGCTGAGCGAAACGCCGGTTTGCTGGGTGGCGTTGACGCCCGTGAACCGCAGTTCTTGAATCTCGCTCGAAACCACGCCGCTGGCCGACGTCAGCACGTGGCGCGAGCCGGTGCCATTGCCGACGTCGAGCAACGTGCCGGTGCTGAAGTGCGAGATTTCGCCGTTCGTCGGGTCGGTGTATTCGACGCGGACGATGCCCGCGACGTTGTCGCCGCCGTTGATGGTCTGCGCCGGATCGACGATGCCAGGGATAGGCTGGCCGTAGACGGGGTTTTCACGGCTTTCCAACGTCTCGATGGCGAAGGCGGCCGCCTCGGCGCGCCCACCGCGCACTCCGACCGGACCTTCGACCCGAACGTCGTCCGCCAAGCTTTTCGTGCCGAGCGTCCACCACCGGCGGGACGAGCGTTGATTCTTCATGACAGTCCCATACCCCTCAGTGAAAGCATCCAACGTTGTATCGGGTTCTGCGCGCAAAAGCGGACACGGCCCCGTCGTCGAATTCCCAGACCGGTCGGATCGACGGCCAACGACGCCCGTGCGACCACTCCCGCTGGA
>JBOFFD010000611.1:0-12054 GCA_051648425.1 Planctomycetia bacterium | reverse complement strand
CATTTCACATTTGAAGAGGTCGACGACGACGGCCTTGAAGTCGACGGGCTTGGGTTTCCGGCCGGCCTTCACGGTCGTCAGAATCACTTCCTGGCCGACTTCGATGAGGCTTTCGTCGCGGTTCATGCCGCGGCCGCGGAAGGTGGCGATCTGATAGCCGACGATGGCTCCGCTGGGTTCGACGCCGTCCGGGTCGATGCGGTCGGGGTGTTCGTCGCGCCACGCCTTGGCGTCGTCGCGCAGGGCGAACGAGGGATTTTTTCGATTTTCTTCGTTGATGAGATGGCGGTGGAATTCACCGACGGCCGAGCGGTCTTTCGGATCGATGCCGATGATGCGCACGGGGCGGGGGATGTGCGGTCCTTGGCCCTGGTTCTGAAAGTTCAGCATGCCGAAGATTTCGATGCTGGGGGCCATCGATTCGACGCGGTCGCCGCAGACCCGGCGGACCATGGCCATCACGCGGTCGGGTTCGATGAAGCCGTCCATGGAGGTGGATTCGATGACGACGTCGGAAAGGAGGCTGTGGAGACGCTCGCGCATCTTCGTTTGAAAGCCGCCCATGACGCTGTTGACGATGATCATCGTCGCTACGCCGAGCATGACGCTGACGATGCTCACAAGCGCGATGTAGCGCGTGGTGAGGTATCGGAAGCACAAGAGGTATTTGTACATACCGTCGCCTTGGTCGTCGGGGGAAGGCTCCGACGGCGGATGCGCGCGCCCGGCCGCCGGCGGCGCCGGTCGGCGGAACGAAATCGGGCGTCCCGGCGACGCGCCGAAAGCTCCCCACGGGTCGGCCCGTCCCCACCGACGACGAGATGAATACCGCGACTTGAGGAAATTGGAAGACGAAACCGGCGCCGTCGCGGCGGGATCTCGTTCGTTTGGCGGTTCCAGCCTTGGACGGCGATGCGATGTAAAGAGTGCGCTGCGTCGAGCGGCTGATTGCGAGTGGAAGTGGGTTTTTGTAAGAGGAGGTGGAAGCAAGCGAAGTCGGATCGAGCGGAATCAGCCGGCGCCGCCACGGACGACCAGGCGGATGCGGATCTTCGTTTGGGTCAGTTCAAGCTCTTCGGCCGTTTTGGAAAGCGCTGCCGCCACCGCGAGTTGCTCCTGTTTCTTCCAGGAGTCGGCGAGGCCGTCCTCCAACTTGACGGCCGCGTCGAATTTCCGCGAACGGGCGAGCTTCCGGTCGACGTCGGCCGGCGCGGGCTGACTCGGCGGCCCGCCCGCGTTGCGCTTGGCGTCGACGCCGCGCTCAACCGCCGCCAGTTCTGTCACACCACGTTTTTCGCCGATCTTGGACGATTCTTTTTGACGGATGATCGGCAGTTCGGTCGGCTGGCCGAGCGGCGGCGCCACGCGGAACAAGGCGGTCCGACGCTTGAGGGCGGCGGCGACGTCGGATTCCGGCTTCGTCGCGGCGCTGGCGGACGGCGGCTCGACCTTGGCCAGCCGTGGAGCATCGGCCTCGTCGATTTCCGCCGAGGGTTTAAGATCGACCGCCGCCAACAATCCGCCCTGAATCCTTTCCACGTAGCTGAGATCGGAGAACGCCTTCTGAATCTGTTCGGGCGTGGCGTCGATTTCCACGACATGGAAGCCTTGCCGTCTACGACGCATCTCGGCCAATCTGCCGGTCGCCGTCTTCGCCGCTTCGTCTTCGGCGACGATTTCGTCGACGTCGCTGCGGTGAATTTCATTGTCGATCAAGACAACTTCAAGCCGTGTCAGGAACTGCTTGACGTCGACGCAGACAAGCTCGATTTCGCCGTCGTTCAGTTTGACCAAGTCGCCGATTTTGACGTCGGCCAACCGATCGGCGGCGAGGGTCGGGGGCGTCAGCTGGTCAATGGCATCGCCCAACATCATTTCCAAGCGGACGTCGCCGACCTTCGACTTCGCTTCCATCTCCGCCAACGCTTTGCCCGTCGATCCCGCGCGGGAGATCGGAGCGATCGGTTTGGGCGTTTCGGGAACGAAAGAGAAGCGACGGTACTCGGTCTCGTCGAAATGGAGTCCGGAGCCGAGCGACGAAGCCGGCGCGTTGGAGGTGGCCGTGTCGGCGGCCAGCGATTCGACCGCCGTCCCGTCGACCGGTGGTTCCATGGGTTTCGACGGCAGCCGGGCGATTGCAACGCGCGGATTCGACCGCTCCAGCGCCGGCGTCGAAAGAAAGACCGCGACGCCCGAAAGACCGGCGGCCAGGGTTGCGAGCAGCACGCCCACGCCCCAGGTCGATTCGCGGCGGGCCTGAGCGACCGGCCGTCGGGCCGATTTCGCCTCGGCGGCGATGGCGGCGAAGACCGCCCGCATCGTTTCCTTCGGAGCGTTTTCGTTGGGAAGCCCGCGCAGCGCCCTGACGACCGGGCGTTCGAGGCGCCAGCGGCGGTGGGTGCGGATCGTCCGGGCGGCGTCGTCCAGGACGCCGGGCGGACAGTCGACGATCGGCAGCGACCGGACGGCGTCGCGCAGCCGGGTGCGGTCGGCGATCCGTTTGGCGACTTCCGGGTCGGCCGCCGCCAGTCGCTCAAGATCGGCCGCTTCCTCCGGCGCCGCTTCGCCGTCGACGACCGCGTCGATCGAGGCTTCCAAACGGGGCGGCGGGACGACGGGGTCGATGAAAAAACCATTCAGCGCGGCGCGGACGTCGGCGACGACCGAAGCGGGGGCGGCGAGCGGCGGGAGGTCGGCCAAGAGAACGCTGACGCGGCGCAGATCGGCGATGCGGGCGGCGGCGGCTTCGTCGGCGCGCAGCCAGGCTTCGATTTCAGCGCGGCGCGCCGGCGGCAGTTCGCCGTCCAGGTACGCGCTCAGCAAGTTCTCCCGTGGTTTGGCTTTCATTTTCCAATCTTTCCGGTCTACAAAAGACCGTCGTCGAACAACGGCTTCAGTCGGTGGCGCAACTCGCCACGGGCGCGATGCAATCGGCTTCGCACCGTTCCAATCGGTACGTCGAGGACTTCCGCGATGTCCTCGTACTTCATTCCTTCGACGTCTTTCAGCACCAGCACCGTGCGAAACGGTTCCGGCACTTCCGCCAGCGCTTCCTGCACCAGGCGGCGTTGCTCGTCAAGTTCCATTCCGCGGCTGGGCCGGCTGTCGGCACTGGGGTCGGGCAGGTCCAGGCGGGCCGATCCGTCGGCCGCTTCGGCGCTGACCGTCCGCAGTTTCGCCCGTCGCTTGCGGGTGAAGGCGGCGTTCAGAGCGATGCGGTAGATCCAGGTGTAGAACGCGGAATCCCCTTGGTAGGAGCGCAGCCCGCGGTACGCGCGGATAAGCGCTTCCTGCAGAAGCTCGGCGGCTTCTTCGCGGCAGCCCGTCAATCGAAACAGCGTGTTGTACAGCCGATCTTGGTACGGGGCGATCAGGTCGCCGAACGAATCAAGTTTGCCGGACAGACACTCGGCGATCAGGCTTTGTTCTCGGTCGGCAGCCAATGCGTCCACAATCCTTCGACGCCTCCCGCCGCCTCATGGTTCCCGGAACCGCGGACCTTTCCGCCGATCCCGGCGGACAGTCGCGTCGCCGTCGTTTCGACCGGCCCGCGACGCCCCTTTCGATTATGTGCGACGGCCTGATTTTTCTCAAGCGGGCGGCCGTACTGGTTCGATGCTAGACGTGCTCGTCAAGACGAGTTTCCGAAAATTCGGTCGACCGCTTGGTCCGATCGGCGTTCACCGCGACCCTCCGCCACTGGCGGCGTCGCGACCGGGTCCGGAGGGCGAACCATGTACGAGGCGTACTTCGAGCTGAAGCGACGTCCGTTTGCCGGCGGGCCGGAAACTTCATCCTATCACCGCACGACCCAGCACGAACGCGCTTTGCAGGCCGTCCGCGCCGCCCTCCGCGACGGCGACGCCTTCGCGGTCGTTCTGGGCGACCCCGGCACCGGCAAGACCCTCGTCGCCCGCCTCGTCTTGGAAAGCCTGCCCGAAGACGCGGGGGCGGTCCTCTTGGCCAACTGTCGGGCGGCGAACGTGGCCGGGCTGCTGAAGTCGATTCTGTTCGAGCTTGACGTGGCCGCCGCCACCGACGACGCCGTCTCGCTTCGCCTGCAACTCACCGAACTTTTGACCGAACGGTTCCGCCACAACGGCCGGACCGTGTTGGTCGTCGACGAAGCCCAGCATCTCGACGCCGCTCAGTTGGAAGAACTTCGGCTGCTCACCAATCTGGAAGGGCAGTCGCGGCGGGCGGCGCAGGTGGTGCTGGTCGGCCTGCCGGCCCTCGGCGAGACGCTGCAGGGCGCCGCGATGGAAGGGCTGCGGCAGCGGGTCGGCGGAATTGGTCGGCTCGCCCCGTTCGACACCGACCAAACGCTGGAGTTCATTCGGTCGCGCATTCACGCCGTCGGCGGCCTGGCCGACTCCATCTTCACCGCGACGGCGATGGCCGAAATCTGCGACCGCAGCGGCGGCGTCCCGCGCCGAATCAATCAGCTCTGCCACCGCGCCTTGACGATCGCCTTCGAGGAACAGACCGGCACGGTCGACGGCGCGCAGATCGAGGCGGCGGCGGCCCAACTGCTCTTCGCCAATCCGCCGATGACGATTCCGTTCCCGGCCGAGCACCACGACTCGGAGACGTCGCTGACGCTGGTCATGCCGCCCGCCGCGCCGACGTTGGCCGTCCGCCGCGAGGAAGCGTCGAGCGTGGTCGAAGTGGGCGCCGAGCCGACGAGCAAGCGACGCGCCGCGACCCGGACGAAAATGTTCGACCGAACGGTGGTCGACCCCGACGAACCGACCGACGAACCGCCGACGCCGCCGAACCGCGGTCCGGCCCGCCCGCGCCACCTCTTCCGCCGCTAAGACCGGCCGCCACTCTTGAGGGAGTCGACGGAACAAATCTTAATTCGTTTGCTTGTCAGTTTGTGTAATGTGCGATGCTTTGGCGTTGAGGGGCTGATTGCCCTTAGGAAGCGCGGACTGGGACGCCTGCCTGCCGGCGTCCCTCTGAGCGGACTGCGCCCCTCGATAGTCGAAGAGAATCCGGGAACAACCCAATAAATCGCAAAGATCGAAATAATCTGGAATTGACGCGACGTTTTGCGGCAGTATGATTAGTTCTATACCCATATTCATTCGCAGTCTTCGGAACTAGCGCATACTTTTTCATTATAAACCCCATTTCTTCGAGAGACGTCATGCCTCATTTTTCAGGCCTGCCGGCGCTTCGTCGCCGCGCGTTCACGCTCATCGAGTTGCTCGTGGTCATCGCCATTATCGGCGTCTTGATTGCGTTGCTCCTCCCCGCCATCCAACAGGCGCGCGAAGCCGCCCGCCGCAGCCAATGCCAATCGAACATGAAGCAGCTCGGCACGGCGCTGCACAACTACAACTCGGCGCACAGCATCTTTCCGCCGATGAAGATTTGGGGCCGCGAGACCCGCGTGCAGAATTGGATCGGTGGAAACTCCATGAGTTGGCGGGTGATGATCCTGCCGATGATGGACCAGCAGCAACTCTATGACACCATCAACTTCGACGAATGGCTCCAGGAAGACGCCAACCCCAACTCGCCGCCGAGCTGGAGGCAGGCGGAACGGCAGATCCTCCCGTCGCTGCTCTGCCCCAGCGACAGCTCGCGGGTGGTCGTGAACGCCAACGGTCCGGCGACGGCGGGCACCAACTACGGGGCCCTGGTGTCGTCGACCATCACCCATGGCGACCAAAACCTCGCGGGCTGGTCGGACGGCGGCTTCGCGTTCATGGGCGACACAGTCGCGGGTTACGAAGACGGCTTGTCGCAAACGGCGATGGTCGTGGAAGTCTTCCGCGGCAAGGCTTTTCGTATCACCAGTGCGGGTTACGACGCCACCGGCCTGCGGTGCGGCCGTTGGATCGCGTCGACGGCTTTTTGCGAAGCCGACAGCAGCGAGGTGCCGAACTTCGGCATCAACGCCAGAAACGCCCCGACCAACGACGACTTAGGCGAAGACCGCACCGACTGGTCGGACGACATGAATTGGGGCCGGGTCGGCCGGCGTCCCGCCTCCAGCACCCACGTCGGCGGCGTCAACGTCCTGATGGGCGACGCCACCGTCAAGTTCATGAGCGAAAACGTCGACCGCGACCTGTGGCGCCACACCGGCACCCGCGCCGGCAAGGAAACCCAACAGGTCAAGTTCTAATTCGACGGCGGTTTGCAAGGCGGAGGGGCGTTCAGTGTGAACGCCCCTCCAGGTTCTCCTTCGTCAGTTGTCATTCCTCGCCCGCTAACTCCTTCGAGGCGGCAAATGAAACTTCGTTTCATTCCGACGAAGTCGGATGAGGATCGTCGCGCGTTCACTTTGATCGAACTGTTGGTGGTCGTCGCCATCGTCGGCGTCTTGATCGCCCTACTTCTTCCGGCCATCCAACAGGCGCGCGAAGCCGCACGCCGCAGCCAGTGCCAAGCGAACATGAAACAGATCGGCACGGCGCTGCACAATTACAACTCGGCCCACAACATCTTCCCGCCGATGAAGATCTGGGGTCAGGAATCCCGCTTGCAGCCGTGGATTGGTGGAAACGCCATGAGTTGGCGGGTGTTGATCCTGCCGATGATGGACCAGCAGCAACTTTACGACACAATCAACTTCGACCACTGGCTGCAGGTCGCCGCGAACAGCGGCGTGCCGCAGGCGGAGTTGGGATGGAAACAGGCGGAACGAACGATCGTCCAGTCCTACATCTGCCCAAGCGACATCACCCCGATCGTCAATCAAAACATTGACACCGCCGGCGGCAGCACCGGCTTGATGGCGGGCACCAACTACGGCGGCGTGATTTCCTCGACCATCACGCATGGAAACACCGGGCTGGCTCGCTACTCCGACGGCGGTTTCGCCTTCGCGGGCGACACCGTCGCCGGCTACATCGACGGTATGTCGCAGACGGTGATGGCGGTCGAAATCTTCCGCGGCAAGGCGTTCCGGGTCGTCAACGCGAACATCGACGCCACTGGTCGGCGCTGCGGCCGCTGGATCGCTTCGTCGGCGACGTGCGAGGCCGATAGCAGCGAGCCGCCGAACTTCGGCATCAACACCAAGAACGCCGCTACCTCCGCCGACCTCGGCGAAGATCGCGTCGACTGGATCGACGACATGGCCGGCCCCGGCCGGACCGGCCGGCGGCCCGCTTCCAGCCTGCACGTCGGCGGCGCCAACGTCCTCATGGGCGACGCCACCGTCCACTTCATCAGTGAAAACGTAGACCGCGACCTCTGGCGGAACACCGGCAGCCGCGCCGGAAAAGAAACCCAACAAATCAAGTTCTAACCGACTGATTCGGCTTCGTTCGAGGTGACCATGCTCTTCGTCAAGTTCTCGCTTTCCTTCGCGTTCCGCACGCTCCTTTCCTCGCTTGTTGTTCTTGCGGGAGTCGCGGGATGCGGTGACGACCCCGCTTCAAAGATGGGCAGAAGTCTGGGCATCCCGTCGTGGCCCGAACTAGACGCCCTCGACGCCGAAATGGGGACCATCGGCATGTCGGTCGACTACGGCGCCGTCAGCGGGCTCCCGAAGTTGATGCAAACCAGCGGACCTAGACTTCAGGACAAACTCAAGGTGTTCGAGTCGGCTTCCATTCCCTCGTCCTTCAACACCTCCGCCCGACAGGAGGCGAAGGTCAAGTACCTCACCGCCGTTCGGAAACTGATGGAACCCGGCAACCGTACGCCCGCTCAATGGAAGGAACAAGCCTCGATGGCGATGGACCGCTTTCGCGACATCCGCAAACCTGATTGACCCCTCGCTCGCCCAAGCGTCTTTTCGATTTCGAACCTGCGCCGACCACTGGTGCTATTCATAGTTTCGACGTTTCTTTGAAGACCGTTCGGAAGGCTCCGCCCAGATCGGCGGCGATGGTTTCCTGGGCGGCCCCAACCGGCCGCCGTCATACCCCCAACGTCACGTCCCGCATCAGTCCAGGCCGATCACGATCCACCGACGCCCCGCGACACTTCCAACTGCCGTGCAGCGTCGTCTTTTTCCGCGGCAGGCTCGTGGTTCGGTACGCCGTCTCCACCATTGTCTTCTCCCATCACCTACCACTCCCACGTCAGGCTAAACCCTGGCTTCAGCCCCTTCCAGCGCCGACCGCCTAACAGCAAGACGTGGGGGGCGGCGCCGGCGAACGACGGCCTGCCGAGGAGGACGGAGAGAATGAGGAAGTTGTGGAAGGCGCAGCGAGTACTGCCGGCCGCGGCGACTGCGGGGGTCGTCGACTTCCCGATGGGAGAGCGGCGTGGGATCGGTTCCAGGACGAAAGGTGCGTTCCGTCCGACCGCCGCCAACGAAGATCGGACGCGGGGCGTCGGACCGCCCCGACTTTTGATGCATGACGGGTCGGAAGGATGGCCGGGTACGAAATTACGAAGATCGAATCGAAGTGGATTTGACGTGACGGGCTGCATCGATACGATTATTAGCGTATTGTTGTTTTGTTCCGTCCGACCCTTTTTTGCCGAAAGTCGTCATGCTCCACCCATTAAATTTTCCGGCGGTCCGCCGCGCGTTCACGTTGATCGAACTGCTGGTGGTCATCGCCATCATCGGCGTTTTGATCGCCTTGCTCCTCCCCGCCATCCAACAGGCGCGCGAAGCCGCCCGCCGCAGTCAGTGCGCGAACAATTTGAAGCAGATCGGCACGGCGCTGCACATCTACAGCTCGGCCCACAACATCTTTCCGCCAGTGAAGATTTCTGGCAGTGAAACCCGCGTGGAGACGTGGGTTAACGGGAACGCCCTCAGTTGGCGGGTGATGATCCTGCCGATGATGGACCAGCAGCAGCTCTATGACACGATCAACTTCGACCACTGGCTGCGGGTGGACGCCAACTTCAGCGTGCCGGAAGCGGAGTTGGGTTGGAAGCAGGCGGAAGGAACGATCCTGCCGGCGCTGTTGTGCCCCAGCGACAACACGCGGCAGAAAGTCAGCGGCACCGGCAGCTCCGATCCGTCGGCCGGAACCAACTATGGGGCCTTGCTGTCGTCGACCATCGAACACGGGAACATCAACTTCGCCGGCTCGTCGGACGGTGGCTTCGCGTACGCCGGCGACAGGTTGGCCGGTTACGCAGACGGCCTTTCAAAGACGGCGATGGTCGTGGAAGTCTTCCGCGGCAAGGCGTTCCGTCGCACTGAAGGCGGGGGGGTCGACAGAACTGGTCTGCGGTGCGGCCGGTGGATCGCGTCGTCGGCCCTATGCGAGGCCGACAGCAGCGAGCCGCCGAACTTCGGCATCAACGCCAAGAACGCCGCCACCCCCACCGACGTCGGCGAAGACATCATCGACTGGGACGACGACTTCGGCGGCCCGCCCTTGTTCAACGGTCGCTCCGGACGGCGGCCGTCGTCCAGCCTGCATGTCGGCGGCGTCAACGTTCTTCTGGGCGACGCCACCGTCCAGTTCGTCAGTGAAAACGTCGACCGCGATCTCTGGCGGAACACTGGCACCCGTGCCGGCTCGGAAACCCAACAGATCAAATTCTGACCGATCGATCAGGCTTCATTCGAGGTGACCATGCTCTCCGTCCGGGTTCCCCGTTCCTTCATGTTCTGCTGCCTCGTCTCGGCGGTTCTTCTCGCGGGAGCCGTCGGCTGCGGCGACGACCCCGCTTCCAAGATGGGCAGGGAGCTCGGCATTCCGTCGTGGGCCGAACTCGACGCCCTCGACCCCGCCATGGGCACGATCGGCATGTCGATCGACTACGGCTCCGTCAGCGGCATTTCCAACTTGATGAAGACCAGCAAATCCCAACTGCAGGAGAAACTGAAAGCGTTCGAGGCAGCGTCGATTCCTTCGAGGTACGACACCGCCGCCCGCCGAGAGGCGAAGGTCAAATACCTCGCCGCCATGCAAGCGTTGATGGAACCGGGCAACCGCAACCCCACCCAGTGGAAGGAACAAGGCTCGCTGGTGATGGACCGCCTCCGTGACCTCCGCAAACCTGATTGACCCTTCACTCGCCCCGGCGTGTTCTCGAAACGAGCGCCAAGTCAGCGGCCGGAGGCGAGCCGCGCCGGGTGACGGGTAGCCGGGTGATCGGCGTCTTCCAACGGCGGCAGTTGATCGATGGCGGGTGGCGGCGGCAGTGAAAAGACGTCGTCCGCCGGCGGCGGTACTTTCGACGCCTTGGGCGCTTTCGGAGCGTTTTCGATCGGCTTCTTTACTTCCAACGGCGGTTCTTCTGCCGCAACCGTCACGAACAGTCTTTCGATCGCCGGCCACAGGTTCAGCGGCGAACGGTTGGCGCCCGTCTTCGGATCGTAGACGCGGGTGCTTTCTTCCTTCACGATCGGCGTCGGCAGTTCCGCCACCTTCACGCTGGCGCGAAACCGTTGGTCGCCCGCCGTCGCCCCGCGAAGTTGCACTTGGAAGTCGAGCTGCTTCTTCGGCGCCATGCCCCGGCCGTCCGGTCCGTTGAACGGTTGGAAGATCACCTTGCGACCCTTCACGTCATGGCCGACGGCTCCTTCCGCCGCGACGAACTCCATGCCGGGCGGCACTTCGCATTCAAGGACGAGGTCGGTGAGCGGTTGCGTCCCTTGATTGGTGACGCGGACGGCGTAGGTCGTTTCCCCGCCGATCGGCAACGGATCGAGGCGGTCGACGACTTCCGTCAGCAGCGCCGCCACGCCGCGCAGTTCGATGCAGCTTTCCGGCGAATCGCGACGGCCGCCGTCGGCGGTTTGCACGATTCCCTTGACGCACGCACTCTTACTGGCGACGGCGGCGTACGTCACCACTTCCAGCGTCCGTCGTCCGCCCGCCGGCAGGTCTCCAAGGTTCCACATCACCCGGCCGTCGCCGTAAACGGCGCCCGCCGTTCCTTCCTCCGGCATCAACTCGGTGGGAAGCTGCAAGGTCGCCTGCACGCCCTGCAGCGGAGCGCCGCGATTGTTCGCCACCGTCATCAGATATCTCACCTTCGACCCGACGACCGCGAATCCGGTCGGCCCCTCGACCGTCACCGCCACCGGCTCGGCCGGGTTCGCACCGCCGCCCGCACCACCCGCCCCCGCACCGCCGGCGGGCGGGGCGCCGCCGCCGATTTTCGTGGTCGAACACGATCGGTCGACGATTTGGCCGTCGAGCAGCACTTCGGCGCAGTTGGTCAGCTCGCCCGCCGCGACGGACTTGACCTTCAGGGACATCTCAGCAGTCTGTCCCGGCGGGATGGGCGAGAAACTCCAGAGAATGTTTGAGTTCTGGAGCGAAGCCTGCGGTGCGGTACCGATCAACTCAACCTCTTCGGGAACGGTGTCGCGGACGATTCCACCGGCGGAGGTCTGTGCGCCCTGATTGGTCACGGAAATTCGGTAGATAATCTCGTCGCCGACGGCGACGGCGGCCGGTCCTACCTTCTTAATCTTAACGACGGCCGGCCCGGTCAGCGGCGCGGACGGCGGCGGGTTCGGCGGGGGATTTCCGGGCGGACCCGGCGGGACCAATCCCGGAGGTCCGCCGGGGACGACGGGAATCGTGGTCGGCGGCGGACCGGGGAAGACGGGCGTCGACGGGAACGACGGCCCGATCATCATGCCCGGCATCCCCGGCAGGAAAGGCTGCGACCCGAAGCCCGGATCAGCAAAAATCACTTCTCCGGGCGATCCCCCTTGGAAACCGAACGGCGATCGGCAGCCGACGTTTTCAACGCCCCCCGCCATCGCCAGGCCGGAAACGTCGCCGCCCGCGACCCACCGCCGCACCGCGAACTCCTTGTGGTTGTCCCAGTTGTGGATGCCTGGGGCGTGGCAGGTCACGTGCATGTCGCCCGGTTCGGCCGAGGTGACCACGCACCATGTCTGGCCGGGGATGAGCGTCACGTCGTCGGACGGGTCGTCGTTGCCGCGGGTGATGACGTGCCGGTTGTAGTTGGTGTAGCTGACGGCGTACTTATCGTCGACGAGGTAGCCGCGTCCTGGGAAGAGGCCGCTTTCGTCGACTTCGACGATGTGCCCCACGCCGGAAACGTGCCACTCGACCCGGCGGTTGCGGCGGCCGTTGCCTTTGTCGTCGCAGACGGTGGCGACGAAAACATGCTGAGTGCGCACGGCGCCGG
>JBOFFD010000610.1:0-1577 GCA_051648425.1 Planctomycetia bacterium | reverse complement strand
CGGGTTCAAGTCGCCGTGGTACAGCGAACAGGCGACAGGCGGATTCGCGCGTAGCGCCCGCACACCGTCGGCGAAAGCATGTTCCGCCGCCGGCTCGTCTACAAGAAAGGAAGGCAGGTCGGGAAGCGCCTCCAACATGGGGCGGGGGGGAGACGCCGCTTGGCCGAGCTGGCGGCGGAGCATCGTCAACGGTCGATCGCCGTTGGCGGAATGATACGGTTCGCCGACGACGCCGCTTTCGACCGTCAGCGCCCCTTCCGGCGCCTCCAACCGGGCCAGCGGACGCGGTATGACGGCGCCCCCTGCCGCGAAGCGGGATTGAAACCTTTCCAGCGCCTCCCAGTTGCGTTCGACCTTGGCGACGCCCATCGCCGAGAGGGGCATTTTAAGATAGACGGCGTCGGAGCCTAGAGCGGTTTCCAGCCGAACGACCAGCTTGTCGGGCGCGGAACGGTGAAGAATGCAGACGGGCCGCAGACCGGCGCCGCCGGGAATGTTGCCTCGCAGTTGATCGATGACCAGGCGGCCGGGAGGGGCCGACCGCCGCCGATAGACCGACACCAGCGCGGCGGCGAAAATGGTGGGCAATCCGACGCGGTCGAGCGCCCGGCGGACCTGCTTGCCGCGGCCATGGCCGCGCGGGACGGTGGCGTCGTTGCCGCGGGCGAGCCAGCTCGTCGCGAACAAGCCCGGCGTCTCATACCACTCGGCCCCTTGAAACCTCAAACAGGTTTCCTCGCCCCACCCCAGCCGCTGCAGCCGCCGCGCGATCGACCGGTGGACGAACGGCGAGCGGGCGACGACGGTCAGAGCGCCGTCGACGGCGGTCTGTTCCAGATGGCGGTCGGAAAGCCGCTCGGCCGCCGTCAGCACCAGATCGCACGGCGCCCGGCCGTCTAGGGTCGACGCGACGGCGGCGCGCAACGGGGCCGCGGCGGCTCCATCCCAGTACAAGACGGCGTCTTCCGTCGGCGGCAGCCAAAGCCGCAGCACCGACAAGAGACCGTCCAGGCTTCCCAACATCTGTCGATCGGTCGACCCGCTCATCCATGCGCGTTCCATCGAAGACCGTTTCGGTCCGGTCTCGTGGTTGGGGTTCCTCGGGCCGCTTATCCCATCAGAAAACAGACCTTTCGTCAACCACAAAGGAAGCGCCATCGAAAGATTGAGAGAAGAATAGGCTCATTCACTGGCACAACTTCGACCAGGCGCACCAGGGACGCCGAGCGGTTCATTCGCCGGGGCGCGTCGGAGGGAAGGATAGTTTCCTTGACAGGTTCTTGAATCGGTTTAACTTCGGGCGGCGATGCCGAAAGGCCGGGTCCGGCGCGGGCCGATCGAACCCTCGAACGAGGGGCGACGGCGGCGGCGGACGTCACCACCAGACGAGCAACTTGCATGCTTTGGTTTTGCCTGGTCCTGTTCAGCGCGGCGTTCACCGCCGCGACGCTGGCGACCCCGTGGGCGATGTCGATCGCCCGACGGCTCGGCGCCGTCGACGCGCCGGACGGCTTCCGCAAGAACCACCGTGGCGCCACCCCCCGCATGGGCGGGTTGGCCGTCGCCTTCGGCGTGGT
>JBOFFD010000609.1:0-5518 GCA_051648425.1 Planctomycetia bacterium | reverse complement strand
CCAGTTCGTTCCGCAGCGTGATGTTGTCGGGAACGTCGGCGACCAGCTTCTCGAACCGTTCGATGCCGGACTTCAGGTTGCCGGAGTTGACCGCGCTGCGGGCGGCGGCCAAGTACAGCGCCCGTTGTTCGGTGGAACTCAGCCGCCGTTTGTTGCTTTCTTCGACCAGGCGGTCATACTCGGCGTCGGCCTCGGCGTAGTTCTTGTCGTTGGCGTACGAGTTCGCCAACGCCATTCGCAGGTTCAAGTTGTTCCGGTCGCGCGGCGCCAGCACCCGGGCCAGTTCGTCGAGCCGTTCGTAGTTGCCGGGCGATGCGTGGTTCAGCGCGTTCATGAGCAGCGCCAGCCGTTGGCTGTGCGGGTAGGCCTGCTTCATGGTCGCTTCGTAGATGTCGTCGATGCGGGCGACTTCAGCCGGCGTGGGGTTCGGCTCCTGCAGGACGTGGTGCAGGAAGATGTCGTCGCTGTATAGGAGACGGAAGCCGCCGTAGACGCCGGGAAGGAGCAGGGCCATCGCCGTCAGGGCGACGGTGACGGGCCGACGGACCAACGCCGGCGGCATGTGGTATTGCGGATTGAGGGCGGGCTTCACGCGGCGGCGGACGCCCGGCTCCAACAGGTCGACCAGCGCTTCGCGGCCGTTGTCGGAGAAGTCGACCCACTCCAGGGTGGTGCGGATCATTTCGTGGGTGCCGATCGGTTCGACCACCGTGCGGCCGACGCGGGCGTAGCCGCGCAGGTCGCCGGTGGGGGTCGGCAGGCGGAACGGCACGACCGAGCCGACCGGCAGCAGTTCGTCGAGCAGCACGACGACGTCGTGCTTGCCGATTTCCTCGGTGACGGAACCGAGGGTGACGCCCATTCGGCCGCCCCAGGCGGTGGGCCGACGGGCGGAATCGGACGGGCGGACGATCTTTGAATCCGGGGTCCGGCGGGAATCGGTGAACCGCGGCGCCGACGGCAGCACCGCGCGTTCTCCCGACGACGAACCGGCGGGCGCCTCGCCGCGGTTCACCGACAAGATCAGCGGCAGACGGACGGCGTAGCGCTTTTGGCCGTCGCGCGACTTCCGGGACCATCGCTGCCAGAAGGTGGGCCGGTTCTCGAAGTAGTCGTACAGCCGGGGGACGGCGTAGTGCATGCAGACGCGGTTCAGCGCATCGAACTCTTCCTTGCCGACGTCGAGGAACTCGATGCCGACCCGGTAGCCGGCCGCCGCGCCCGCCTGCCGCGGACTGCGGGTCAGCCGTTTGACCGACTTCACCCGGGCGCGGCACAACACCGTTTCGCCCGGCGCCATCACTTGGACGACCCCTTCCGCCCCTTCCTCAAACGGGCGGTAGGCCACCAGCGCCATCCCCATGTCGTTAAGGTCGGCGGTGTAGCCGTACCCTTCGACGTGGTTGACGTCCGCGTGGCCGAAGTTGTACGACGCCGCCAGGTTGATGTTGTGCCGGTAGTTGAACCGACGGTTGTCCATCGTGAAGGCGCGGCGCACCACCATGGCCGCCAGGAAGAAGTGCAGCAAGGCCCAGAAACCGGCCACCAGCGGTTCGACCCAGTCGTTCGTCACCCCCGACAACAAACGGAAGCCCGCCCACGCCAGCGCCAACACCGTCACACCCATGAGGATGCAGTGGGGCCGAATGAGCGGCACGATGCTGTTCGACTGCCGGCCGCGCTTCGACGTCACCACGAACTTCTGGAACTGCCGCAGGAACGTCGCCCGGTACAGCCCGCGCATCGAGGTGTGGAAGTTCGACATCGCGAACAGTTCGCTGTCGAACATCGACCCCCAGCCGTTGCTGACGAACGACACCGTCGACAACGTGGTGATGAGGTAGATCACCGTCAGGATGCCGAGCGTCCAATTGAATTCACTCACCGGCGACACGCTGGTGAACAAAACGACGAGCGGCGTGACGTAGATCGGCAGTTTAAAAAGGCCGCTGGCCCAGTGCAGGATCGACCCGAGGTAGCTGAGGCGTTGCAGCAGCGACAGCCCCTTGATGGTGGCGGGGTTGTCGTAGGCGATGACGCTGAGGTTCCCTTCGCCCCAGCGCAGCCGTTGGGTGTGGAAGGTGGTGATGTCGGTGC
The DNA here is from genome assembly GCA_051648425.1 of Planctomycetia bacterium. Lineage (GTDB taxonomy): Bacteria > Planctomycetota > Planctomycetia > Kolteriales > Kolteriaceae > JBOFFD01. Next base: position 3,421 of record JBOFFD010000609.1, on the reverse strand, counting down.
AGGCCTGGCCGCAGATGAGCCGTTCGCTGACCGCCAACGACTTCCAACCATCGATGGTGAGCCGCAGCCCGGTGTGCAGGTCTTCGGTGATGGTTTCGGTGGCGATCCAGTTGACGCGGCGCAGCGCCTCGCGGCGGAACATGGCCGCCGCCCCCGCGAAGACGACCGAGCTGGACAGGTTCTTGCCCGGCTGGATCACCTTGTAGAAGAGCTGCCCTTCGTCCCACGCCTTCCGGCCGCCGAAGTTCGTCCGCAGTTGGAACGAGTCGAAGTTGTAGAAGGCGTGCGGCGACTGCACGAACGCCAGCTTCTCGTCGCCGAAGTACCCCAACAGGCGGGTGATGAAGTGCTTTTCCGGCACGTGGTCGGCGTCGAAGATGATGAGGAATTCGCCGAAGGTCCGCCCGAACGCGTTGTTCAGGTTGCCGGCCTTCGCGTGCCGGTTGTGGTTCCGGATGATGTAGTGGGCGCCGAGTTCCTTCGCCAACTCTTCCATGAACGGCCGTTTGCCGTCGTCGCAAAGATACGTCTCGTGCTCGTAGTCCATGGCGATGCACGCCTGGACGACTGGGCGCAGAAGTTCCACGTCTTCGTTGTAGGTCGGCACGAAGACGTCGACGCTGCGGTTGGGCAGGATCGGCTGCTGCGGCGGTTCGTCGACCTCCCACACCTGCACGAGGTACAGGAACATCGAGAAGATGCCCCACACTTCGGCGGTGAATAGGAACCAAGACAGAAAAATAGCGAAAGGCGTGGCCCAGTTGAGGGTGTACGTCAGCCGATAGCTCATGTAGACCGCGCACACGAGCAGGCAAAAGACGATGGCGACTTTACGCAGTTGTCGTCGAGTCACTTGGACGGCATCCCGTGCGGTCGCGTTAGATCGTCCGACGGCCGTCCCTCCCGCATGAGAAGACGGATCGGTGCGCCCCCTCGGTCGTGCGAGGGGCGTCGTTGGGCGGACTGTCCCCGGATCGTCCACTCGACGAAGCGGGGGGTGGGCGCGGTCGTGGTTGCATCGGCGATATCGGCGATATCGGCGATATCGGCGATATCGGCGATATCGGCGACCGCCCGACCTCGGCGGCATCGTCGTGAGCCGACCTCCAACCAGGGAGGCCGTGGTCACGACGGTACCGTTAGCTTACCATTTCGGCAATCTAGGCGGACAATTCCCTTTGAATCGGATGCCGCCGCCGCCAACCGCAGCGCGGAACACCCGGTGAGTTTCGTACCGAACGCCACGACCGGCCTCTACCGACCGATCAGCACGTTCGTCTCAAAGGTCGCCCTCGGAATCGTTCCGACCAACAAGGCGGAAGCGACTCCGGAAACCGACAGTCTGGGATAAGATCGTCGGTCGATTTCCGGTCGGCCGTGAACAAATCGGTCACCCGACGGAATCCCAACTTACCAGCCGGTATCTAGCGGCAAACATCGTGCCGTCGAGGATTTTCAAAACGAACTGACGGGGACGCCGTCTACAAAAGTTTAGTGAAGATCGATTTTTCGTCGATTCCAACGATTGTTCGCGGGCCGACCGACCACCCTCGCCGAAAGAATATGCCTAAACTCTCGGCGGTTACGCTGGTTTTAGAGTCAGATTTGGATTATAGGAAGAATAAGAGCCTGAGTCGACAGTCAAGGGAGTGGCCGAGCGGTTCGCTCAGCGTCGGACTTTATCCGGACGCCAGCCCGTCGGCTCCGTGTCCGTGACGGCTCCGTGTCCGGAGGGCGCCCAAGCGTCGTCGCCTTTGTTACGGCGTCGATTCGGTCGGCGTCGGCTCTTTGGTTCGCGCCACTTCCTGGAAGCCGGCTTCGGCGCGGATCGCTTCCCGCGCTTCGTTGACCGCCATGAAGAACTTCTGCTGCCGTGCGAAGGCGTTGCCGTTCCGCATCACCGACATTTCCAGGTTGTAGTCGGAGACGAACTTGTCGAACGGCGGCTCTTCCCGCTCGGTCACCTTCACTAGGTAGTAGTTGCGGCTTTCGGCGTCGGGCAGCACCAGCACGTCGCCCTTCTTCGCCGCGAAGACGCTCTGGATGAAGCCGACGCCCACGTCGCCGATTTCGGGGATGCTACGGTTCAGGTCGAGCCGTTGGTCGCCGCCGAAACCGAACAGACGGGCGTCAAGGCCGGTTCCTTCGGTGAACGGCTTGGTGGTGAACGGCTTGTAGGGTGAATCGGCGCCCAAGCCCTTGGCGAAGTCGCCGTCGGCCTTGCGCACCGCCTCGGCAAGCTCGTCGGCCTTGACCTTCGCTCGCGGCGCCGCCTGCTGTTTGCGCCAGGCGTCGATCAGTTTCGGCTTGGCCTGCTCGAAAGTGGGCGCCGAGGGTGCGTCGTCGTCGGTCTTCCAGTAGAGGTAGTACGACTTGCCGTCGTTGGCGCGCACCAGTCGGCCGCGGAACAGGCTGCCCGGCTCGAACGCCATTTCCAGGAACGTTTCCGACCCGTCGCCAACGGCCTCTTTGTTCACCCGCGACGCCGTCCCCAAGCCGGGGATCTTGGCCGCCGCCTCGCGCGACACCAGCCCCGTACTGCCGATGTTGAAACCCTCGGCCTTGGCGACCGCCGCCAAATCCGGCCCTTCCGGCGGCACGAATTTGTCCAACGCTTCGGAGCCGTTTTTCTTCGCGTACTCGCTGCGGGCGATGGTGTACCGGTCCAAATACGGGCGGAAGGTCGTGTCGATGATCTTGTCCATCGACCCGGCGATCACCTTGCCGGCCTTCTCGCGCAGCAGCTTCTTGCGGATCTCGTCTCGCACCGCTTCCAGCGGCTTGTACGGCGGCGCGGCCGGCGTCGCCGCGGCCTTCGGGTCGGCCGGCGGCACCTCGATCGGCTTCGTCTCGGCCTTCGGCGACTCCGTCTTAGGCGCCTCGGCGGGCTTTGCTTCCACCTTCGGTTCTTCCACCTTCGGCGCGTCAACCGGCTTCTCGTCGGCCTTCACTTCGGCCTTCGAGGCCTCGGCCTTGGGGGCTTCGGCCTTCGGCTCTTCCACTTTCGGCGTTTCGGCCTTCGGCGTTTCGGCCGGGGCGGGGACGTCCGCGAAGAACGCACCGGCCGCAATCAACGCCGTCAGCGACTTCGCCGACCGCACCGCTCCGCCGGCAGGTTTCGCCTCCGCCTTCGGGGCCTCCGCCTTCGGCTCGGCCGGCTTCGCCTCTTCCTTCGCCGGTTCGGCCGGTTTGGCGTCGGCCTTCGGTTCTTCCACCTTCGGCGCGTCGTCCTTCTTCGGCTCGGCCGGTTCCGGCTTCGCCGGCTCGGTCTTCGGCGCCGCGGCCTTCTTCGCCGGCGGCAGCGGGACGTCGACCTCGTCGGTCGGCGCGCCCGGCAGCATCCGGTCCGACGGCTTCGCCGCCTCGACCTTGAACTCTTCCTTGTTCTTCTCGTAGTACGCCGAGATCTCGTCGTCGGTCA
>JBOFFD010000608.1:0-1586 GCA_051648425.1 Planctomycetia bacterium | reverse complement strand
TACGAAGCGGTCGAGACGCCGGTTCGGTTTCATCGCGGCCGCTGAAAACTCGCCTTCCCCCATTTTCCCGGTCGTTGTTGAATTGCGGAGAGTGCGACGGCAGCCGTCCGTTCCGACGCGGAACGGGTGCGCCGCCGACCGGATGACGCCTTCGGCGTGGTTCGGCTCGGTCGGCGCCCGTGGGACGGCCGTCGGGTCGCGGTCCGCACCGCCGTAGGAGATTCGGGGAATGGGGATGCAGAGCAGGAACACCGAGGAATTTGGCGTCATGCGGTCGGCGACGGTTCGCGCGCCGCTGACGTCGGTCGTGCTGGCCGCGACGGCGTTGTTCGTCGGCGGCTCGTCGGCCGTCGCATTGGAAATCGCGCAGGTGCTGGGCACCCGGCCGTCGCAGGCTGAAGTCGTCTTCGACACGCCCGACCAAACCGAATGGCCGACCTGCAAGATCGAAGAACTGACGACTCCGCACCCGGGCTGGACGGTCCGCAATCCCGCCGGCCTGCTGGTCCGCAAGGCGGTCGACACCAACGGCGACGGCAACGTCGACGTGCAGACCTTCTACCACCAGGGCAAGGAAGTCTTCCGCGACCTCGACGCGAACTTCAACGGCCGCCCCGACGAGTACCGTTGGTTCAACGTGGCGGGCAGCCGGTGGGGCGTCGACGCGAACGAAGATGGCACGCCTGACCGGTGGAAGATGATTTCGGCGGAGGAAGCGTCGGCCGAGGTGCTGCACGCCGTCGCCGCGAAGAATTTCCAGCGATTCCAGGCGGTGATGGCGGCCGACGCCGAACTCGATGCGATCGGTCTGTCGGCCGAAGGCGCCGACCGCGTCCGCAAGGTTCGCGAGCAGGCCGGCGAAAGGTTTCAGCGGCTGGCCGCCGTCATGCCGCGCGGCGTCAAGTGGGTCGGCTTCAGCGGACAACAGCCGGTGGCCGTCTCCGCCGAAGAAGCGGGGGCGTCGAAGGACGTCGTGCTGTACATGAACGCCACCGTCATGTGTGAAGCGGGCGACGCGAAGCCGTGGCTGCGCATCGGCGAACTCGTCCGGGCCGGCGACTGCTGGAAGCTGGTCGACGTCCCGAGCGTCATCGACGAAAAGACGCCGGTCGAACAGACGACCGTTCTCATTCCCGCCCTCGCGGACGTGGTCGCCAAGTCGAGCAAGGCCGGCGGCGACTCGGTCGTCGAAGAGGACGTGGATATCGCCAAGTTCGTGGCGATGCTGCAGAAGCACGACGCGACGCTTCCCGAAGGCGGCGACGCCCGCGCGATGGTGGCCTACCACGTCAAAAGGGCCGAGCTGTGCGCGCACGTCGGCGCTCGGTCTAAGAAACTGTCGAACCGCGAGCACTGGTATCAACTGGTCGCCGACAGCTTGAACGCGGCGGTTCAGACCGGCGAATACTCGCAGGGCATTGAGATGCTGGGTCAGTATGCGGGCCAGTTCTCGAAGGTCGACTGGGGAATGAAACTGGCCGGCTACTTCAAGTATCGCGCCGTCAACGCGGGCTATGCGATGCAACTGGCCAAGCCGGACGCCGACCAGCCGAAGGCGCAGGAAGCGTTCCTGAACGAACTGAAAC
>JBOFFD010000607.1:0-7951 GCA_051648425.1 Planctomycetia bacterium | reverse complement strand
AACTGGAAACGGTCTGCACCGAAGCGCAGTGTCCCAACCGGATGGAATGTTGGTCGCGCAAAACCGCGACGTTCATGATCCTGGGACGCATCTGCACTCGGCCCTGCGGCTTCTGCGCCGTCGAGCGCGGCAAGCCGCTGCCGGTGGCCGACGACGAACCGGAACGACTCGCCGAGGCGTGCCACCGGCTCGGCCTCAAGCACGTCGTCTTGACCTCGGTGACGCGCGACGACCTGCCCGACGGCGGCGCCGACCATTTCCGCCGCTGCATTCTGGCCGTGCGCGAGCGCACGGGGGCCGTCGTGGAAGTGTTGACGCCCGATTTCGACGCCGACGAAACAGCGCTCGATCTGGTGCTGTCGGCCGTCCCGGAAGTGTTCAATCACAACATCGAAACCGTGGAACGGCTGCAACAGAAGGTGCGTCGCAAGGCGGCGTATGAAACCAGTCTGAAAGTGTTGCGCTACGTCAAAAACCGTCGGCCGGAAACGGTCACGAAGAGCGGCGTGATGCTCGGCCTGGGTGAAACCCGCGACGAACTGCTGACGGCCTTTCAAGACCTGCGGAACGCGGGCGTCGACCTCTTGACGGTGGGCCAGTACCTGCAACCGTCGGCGAAGCACTTGCCGGTCGAGCGGTTTCTGCACCCGGAAGAGTTCGACGAAATCGGTCGGCAGGCGACGGCGCTGGGCTTCACGCACGTCGCCAGCGCGCCGTTCGTCCGCAGCAGCTACCACGCCGACGAAGCCTGGCTGACCGCCACCGGCGAGCAAGTCTCGGTCGTCGACGGCTACGACCACGCCGACGACCCGGTTCCGTGACCGCCTCCCCCGACCGCCGGCCCGACCGACCGCCGCGCGTGGCGGTGCGGGTGCCGCCGCTGGGGTTGGCCGCGGGCGACAGTGTTTCGGTGGGCTGTTGGCTGGTGCGACCCGGCGACGTGGTCGTCGAGGGCGACCGGCTGGTCGAACTGGTGTCGAAGGAAATCACCTTCGACGTTCCTTCCCCCTGCAACGGACGCCTGGCGCGCATCGTCGCGGAAACCGACGACAACGTCGAAATCGGCGCGGTCTTAGGCCGGATCGAACCCGACCTGGACGGCGACGACTGATCCGCGGTTCGCCTACTTCGGCGGTTGGACCGTGAAGGCTCGTTCGACGGTCGGCGTCTTAGTCGTCGATAGTTCTGCATTGGTCGGGGTCGTCTCGAAGGGGCGGGCGACGCTGTTGCCGGCGGGGTCTTCCAGGTCGGGGTCGATCCGCAGGCGGTGGGCGCCGGGCGTCCAGGGGGCGGCGGGCGTGAACGACCAACCTTTTTCGTCGTCGACGAGAACGATTTCCCCGTTCTTCGGCTTGCCGGTTGGGTCGACGATGTCGATCATGCGTTGCGCCAGGGCGTGGTCGAGCGGGCGGTCGAACCGTACGACCAGCGGCTCCCGGCCGCCCGCCGGAGGGGGTTCGAGGGTCCATTTCGTCGGGTCGACGACCGTGTCGCACGGCGCGGCGACGGTGAACGCTTTTTCAAACCGCCGCGCCGACCGCCGGCCGTCGGCGTCGGGCCAGCCTTCTTCGACTACTAAGAAGTAGCGCCGGCCCGCGACCAGCACCGGTCCGACGTCTTCGCGCGGTTTAAGGCCGCGTTTGACCCGCCCTGGGTCTAAGAGCAGCGTCAGCCGTTTCCCCGACGGATCCCACAACTCCTCGCCCAACTCTAAGAACGGATCGGCGACGATCTTTCCGTAGCCGTCCAGCAGCAGCACGCGGCGGTACGCTTCGCCGCGCATCATCGGGGCGGAGAAATGCAGGTAGAACCGCAAATGGTTTTCCGGCAGGACGGCCGTCGTGGGATGGATCGCTTGGACGACCGGAGCGACTCCTTCGGCTCGCGGCGCCGTGAAATGAAGGATCGGATTGTCGCGTGTCCGTCCGGGCGGGTCGCCGTGGTTCAAGAGCGCCTGGTAGTCACTGCCGGGGCTGAACGGAAAACGCGGGGTGAAGGTCAGTGTTGTTCCGGCGACGGCGTACTTTCCCAGCATCGGCGTCACCGGCTTGTCATTCGGCGGAACGACGCCGACGGCGAAGACGGCGGCGAAGTCGTCGAAGGTGGTCGACGGCGCGGCGAGACGCTCGGCGACGGCGGCCGGCATGTTGCGGACGGCGACTGCCGTCGGAACGCCGTTGAAATGCACAACTTTGATGCGGGGCCTCTCCATCCCGGCGGCGGTTGCTGCCAATATCATGACACCGATGACGGCGGGCATGCGGTCTTCCTCTCGATGGAGGTCGCGGTCGATTCGGGCGGACCGGGAGGTCCGCCCTACGTGCAGTGCGTTACGGTTCGCCGGAGTGGTTACGGCAGCGGGATGGTGGCCAGGGCCAGGCCGCCGGCTTCGGTGCGGGTGAGGACGAGGGCCAGGTCGTCGTTCCAGCCGTCGAGCTGTTCGACCCCCTTCAACCCTTCGATGGTTTCGTAGCCGACGCCGGCCGTCCCCTTCACCGGTGCTTCGATGCCTTCCTGACCGGCGATCGCGTCGGCGGGGATCTTCATCACGCCGCGGGCGTTGTTGGCCAGCAGCAGGAAATCCTTGCCGCCTTTCTTGTAGACGATCATGTCGAGCGGGCGGTTGCGGTTGCCCAGCTCGGCCACCGTGGCGCCGCGCACTTTTTCACCGGCCTTCAAACGAGAGACCGGGAACTTGACGAGCGGCGTACAGGTGTAGGCCGCCAGCAGGTGCGGTTCGCCGTCGATGGTGAACGGCACGAAGGTGCGGACCGGGCTGCGGGTTTCAAACGCGCCGTGGGCGCCGTGGTAGATTTCGACGCTGCTGCCCTGGTCGGCTTCGGCGGTGAACGGGAAGGCGATGGTCCGCAGTTTCGAGGCGAACTCTTCGTTCGACAACCCGGCGACCACGACGTTCCCCTTGATGAAGGCGAGGTCGGTGATCGATTCGGCGCGCAGGCTGCCGCCGCGACGGTCTTTTGCGTCGGCGGCCGGCGCGTTCGCCAGTTCCACCTTCGCGTGGGCGATCTTGTCGAGCGGCTGCTCGGCGATCCGGCCGGCGCCGTCTACCTTGAGAAGGATGGGGGCGGCGTCGGGACCACGGCCGCGCGACACGCTCAGGAAGACGGTGCGCGTCTGCGGCTGCACGGCGAGGTCGTTGACCACCACTTCCTTGGCGTCGGTTCCCAAGAGGGCGGCGATCTTGTCGCCCAGGGCCGGCACGTCGAGACTTTCCGCCGTCTGAGCCGGCGACGCTTCGTCGACGCCGACGGCGTAGAGGGCGGCGGCTTTCGGATCGGCCACGAACAGCACGCCCGGCGGACCGAACGCCAGCGGACCGATCGACTTCAATTCCACGTTGCCGGTCTTGTCGAGACCTTGCGCCTTGCCCGGGGCTTCGGCGGCTGCTGACAGGGTGATGACACTCAGCGACAAGGAGACTGCGGCGATCCAGCGCGACATGATGTGATTTCCTCCGATAGAGACGCGGCGCGGTTCGACGAACCGGCGTCGGCCGGCTCGCACGGAACGATCCAAGGGGCGGCCGCGGGGGGAGGAAAGGCGGCCGCCGACGGGCGGATTCGTGACGGCGGTCGGCTACTTGCCGCCGGCGCCGTCTTCGATGCAGTAAAGGAATTTTTCCCCGCGAAGGAAGAGTTGCCTTCCGACCAGGGCGGGCGAGGCGTCGACGGGGTCGTCCAGGCGGTTGGTCGCCAGCACTTCAAAGGAATCGGACTGCCGCAGCACCAGCGTCGTCCCGTTGCGGTCGACGAGATACACCCGGCCGGCCGCCGCCACCGGCGACGCATAGAAGGCGCTTTGCCCCGGCAGCCGGACGCGGTCGAGCACCGGCCGACCGGTCTTCGCGTCGACGACCGTCAGCAGGGCGTTGTTGCCGGCGGTGAAATACAACCGGTCGCCCGTCGGCCCGCGCGTCAGCAACGGCGACGGCACGTACGGCGTCCCCTTGTCGTAGCTCCAAACCACCGCCGGCGCGGCGGCGACTTCGCCCTTCGCGTTCAGTTTCACCGCCCGCGCCGCCGCCCCTTTGTAACCGCTGACGACGTACACCGTTTCACCATCGGTGACGGGGCTGGGGATCGGGTTCATCGTCATGCCGGCGCACTGCCAGACCACGGACCCGTCGGCCAGGTTGTAGCCGCGGATGCGGGTGGCGCCGTTCATCACCACCTGTAAGACGCCGTCGACTTCAACGACCAGCGGCGTCGTCCAGGTCGACTTTTCATCGCGCGGAACTTCCCAGCGCGTCGCCCCGGTCTTCGCGTCGAGGCAGACCAATTTCGAGTCGGCCTCTTGGTCCCAGTTGATGAGCAGGGCGTCGCCCGCGACGACCGGCGTCACCGCTTCGCCCCAGCCCAGCCGAGTGTTTAAGAGGCCGAATTCCCGCTTCCAAAGCCGCTTGCCGTCGAGGTCGTAACAGAAGGTGCCCGACGAGCCGAACGATACGTACAGTCGTTCGCCGTCGGTGGCCGGCGAGCCGCCGCAGTAGGAGTGCGAGGGGTGGTGTCCTTCGTGCGGCACGCGCTCGGCGGCGAGGTCGCGCCACAGCTCTTTGCCGGTGTTCTTATCTAAGCACAGTACGATGAATTCATGGACGACGTCGGAGGCTTCGGTCTTCTTCTCGAAGCGTTTCGACCCCTGCGGCGTGTCAGTCGACGGGCCTTTTTTGTCGGTGGGCGCGGCGGCGGCTACGAACACCTTGTCGCCCCAGACGATGGGCGAACTGCTGCCGCGCCCCGGCAGCGCCACTTTCCAACGGACGTTTTGCTGCTCGCTCCAAACCAACGGCGGATCGGCGGTCGGCGCGGTGCCGTCGGCCTGCGGACCGCGCCACTGCGGCCAGTGGGCGTCGCGGGCCGACTCGCCCGGAACGGCGGCCGTTAAGACGGAAAGCAGAATCGAAAAGACGATCGTCATCGCGGCGTCCTCCCTAGACCTTCGCATCGCTTTATGATTTTCCGCAACCGGAGGCATCGCGCCGTCGTTCGCCGAACGCATGTCGATGAAAAGTCGGCGACGGCGGGATTCGCGGATACAATGATCGGGGAAGTCGCCAAGATCGTTTAAGTTTTTTGGAATCGGAGTGAGACCATGACCGGCGGTTACAATCCCATCGTTCGATCTTACAATCGGTATCGGGCCGCTTTGGGCGAAATCCTCGGCGCTTCGCGCCGCGACCTCCGCCCCGGCGCGCGGCTCGATAACCTCGTTCCGCCCGAACGCCGCAAAGAGGTTTGGAAGGAACTCCGCGCCCGCGGCTTGGACATGCCGGACCTTTACGATGCGACGCCGCCGGCTGGTTGTCCGCTGCATTCGTCCATGTTACTCTGCATCGCATCGGCGGCCGTCTGGCTTCTGACGGGCTTTCTTTGGATCGCCATGGTATTCGCCGCATTCGCCGTTCTGATCATGGATTCGATCAGCAAACGGTGGGTGGAAGAATTGGAGATTCCGCCGTACTGCCGTACGGTCGGCGAACTGACCGTGTACGGCGTCCACTACAAAGATCACCCGGACGCCCGCTGGTCGCACGCGACACTTTCACTGAAAGTGCGGATGATCGTCGCCGAGGTCTACTGGTTGAAGTTGGACGAAATTCGGCCGGAAACGCGCTTAGTCGACTTGTAAGGCTGACGCGGGGCGGCGGATCGCCCTGGCGGAAGGAGAGGATTCTTCGACGGCGACGGTCGTCTTACTCCACTTCGAAGATGTCGCCGCGGGTCGAACCGATGATGGCGAACAGTTCCTTCTGCTCGGCGTCGGGCACCTTGAACTTATTGAGGGTGGCATCGGCAAGGACGCGATTCGGCGATACAATGGCGGGGGGAAATTTCAGAGATCGTTGGTATCGAGATCGTCACCGATCGTCTTGAAATCGGAGTGAGAATGTGACCGCTGGCTACAATCCCATCGTTCGATCTTACAACCGGTATCGGGCCGCGTTGGGCGACATCCTCGGCGTTTCGCGCTGCGACCTCCGGCCCGGCGAGCGGCTTGAAGACCTCATCCCGGCCGAACGCCGCCAAGAGGTTTGGAAGGAACTCGGCGACCGCGGCTTGATCGCCCCGGATCTTTATCGAATCCCGGTCAGGCTCCCTTTGTCGATGCAGGCGACCTTGGTGCTCGCGGCGATGCGGGCGATTTGGAATTTGACTGGGTCGCCCTGGTTGACGGTGATCGTCGCCCCCGTCGTTTGGCCGTTCTGTCTCACCGTCGACTTGCCCTGGGCGAGCCGACCCGATGAGATTCCGCCGTTCTGCCGTACGGTCGGCGAACTGGCGGTGTACGGCGTCCATTTCAAAGATCACCCGGACGCCCGTTGGTCGCGCGCGGATATCTCCCTGAAAGTGCGGATGCAGGTCGCCGAAACCTGCTGGCTGACGCTGGACGACGTTCGGCCGGAAACGCGCTTAGTCGACTTGGTAGGCTGACGCGGGGCGGCGGACCGCCCCGGCGGAAGGAAAGGACCACGACGGCGACGGTCGTCTTACTCCACTTCGACGATGTCGCCGCGGGTCGAACCGATGATGGCGAACAGTTCCTTCTGTTCGGCGTCGGGCACCTTGAACTTATTGAGGGTGGCTTTCAGGTCGCCGGCCAGCGCGTCGAATTCGGCGTTGGTGATCTTCATGCCGGCGTGCGACGGCTTCATGGCGCGGCCCTTGTACTTCTGCGGGCCGCCGGTGGCCGCGCCGATCATGTCGACGAGATGGCCTTTCAGACGGGCGACGTTCTCCGGAGTGGCGGGCCACTCGACGGCGGTCCCTTTGCGAGTGAAATTCACTTTCGGGTTGCCGGCGGTGCGGGCGACGAAATCGTCGACGACCGCTTTCACGGCCGGTTCGCCGCCGAGCCGTTCGTAAAGACTTTTCACTTCGACGATGTCGCCGCGGGTCGAACCGACGACGGCGAACAGTTCGCCCTGTTCGGCGGCCGGCACTTTGAATTTGTCCAAGGTTGCTTTAAGATCGCCGGCCAGCGCGTCGAATTCGGCGTTGGTGATCTTCATGCCGACGTGCGACGCCTTCATGCTGCGGCCCTTGTACTTCTGCGGGCCGCCGGTGGCCGAGCCGATCATGTCGACGAGGTGGCCTTTCAGACGGGCGACGTTTTCCGGAGTGGCGGGCCACTCGACGGCGGTTCCCTTGCGAGTGAAATTCACTTTCGGGTTGCCGGCGGTGCGGGCGACGAAATCGTCGACGACTGCCTTCACCGCCGGTTCGCCGCCGAGCCGTTCGTACAGGCTCTTCTTGGTTGTCGCGGGAGCGGCGGCCACCTCGACGGGAACCGCGACTTCCACGGGAACGGCCGTGTGGACGGGAACGGTCACGACCCGTCCCACGACCACGGCGCCGGTGGGCGGGCGGGGGCACGGTCGCGCCTTGGCCTGGCCTTTGCCGAACAATCCGCCCAGAGCCGCCAACAGCAACAAACTGGTCATGTAGCTTTCCTTGAGGTAAGGAAACGGCCGGCGCCATCCGCGCGAATTGATCCAAAACGATCGAAATCGATCGTCGAACGGCCGCCGTCCTATGTCAAACGAACGATCGTACCCTCGGCGAAGGACGCCTTAGTCGAACTCTACGTCGAAACTTACGTTTGGGCGGTTTCGGTGGATTTTTTTCGCCTGAACGATTTCTTAACAACCCCCGTAGTCGTCGACAGGCGGCGCGGAGACCGATCGCACCCCCGCGCCCCTACAATGTCTTCACCGGTCGTTTTTCCATCTCCATCCAAGGAATCGAGCGTTGCAGTCGACCGACGAATCGGCCAACGGCGAGGCGGGGGACGGAGACGCCGACCTGCTCCGACGGACGGCGTCGGGAGACGCCGCCGCGTTCGCCGAGTTCTACCGCCGGCACGCGCCCGCCGCTTTTGGACTCATTTTCCGAATCATCAAAGACCGAGCGGCCGCGGAGGACGTACTCCA
>JBOFFD010000606.1:0-1922 GCA_051648425.1 Planctomycetia bacterium | reverse complement strand
CCCCCGCTTTGAAATCCGTCGGCGCGACATGGACGCCGGCCATTTCGAGGTTGAAACGACCTGCAGCCTGCACTCGATCGTCACCGGCCGCTACCTCGGCCAAGGCGTCGGTCTCTGCTCGACGATGGAAAGCCGGTACCGCTACCGCGACGCGAAGCGAAGCTGCCCGCGTTGCGGCGCCGAAGCCATCATTCGCGGCCGCGAGGAATATGGCGGCGGCTGGCTCTGCTTCAAAAAGCAGGGCGGCTGCGGCGCCAAGTTCGACGCCGGCGACCCGGCCGTCGAAAAGCAGCGTTCCGGCCGAGTCGAAAACCCCGACATCGCCGACACCTACAACACCGTCCTAAAGATGTCGAAAAAGCGGGCGCTCGTCGACGCCGTGCTGACGGCCACGGCCGCCAGCGACATCTTCACGCAAGACCTGGAAGACCTCGGCGACCGTGCCGCCGCCACGGCGCCAACCACCGCCGCGCCGTCGAGGGGCGAACCGCGCCCTTTCGACGGGGCGGTTTCTTCGACGGCGTCGGCCGGTGCGTTGAAGAACAGCCCCGCTTCAAGCGGTTCCGCGCCCGCCGCCGGCTCGACCAGTGGGAGCAAGACGAACAACGCCGACGTGAACGAACCGAAGGGACCGGGGACCGACCGGACCCGGTCGACCCGCCGGGAAACGCCGCGCCCCGAGCCTCCGACTCCGACGACGTCGGCCGCCTACCGCCGGTTTCGTGAGGCGGCGACCGCGCATCTCGACCAGGAGAACTTCGCCGCCGAATGGCCCGGCGGCGTCCAGGAAGTTCAGTTGTGGTTCACCCACGACCGTCGGTCGCTTTTGAAGGGCTACGGCTTCGGCGACTGGCGGGCGGTGCGTCAATGCGACGACGGCGCGGTCTTCGGCCGCTTCCTGAAGGCGCTCGACGCCGAGTCGCGCCGCCGCCGCACCGGCGCGGCTGCGGCCGTCAAGGCGGCGGCGGGCCGCTCGACGGCCGCCCAACCGACCCCCCGGCCAGCCGGCTCGGCGGCGGTCTACGCCCCCGGCGTGCCGATCGTGCCGGAAGACTCGCTCCTGCGAAACGAACTCTACGGCGCCGACGCCGTCGACCCCGGCGTCATCTCCGGCTTCTAAGCCCGGCCGCCGCTCGATCGGGAACGATGATACGCTGCGCCGGACCTCGTTCGATTCCGAACGGGGACTTGACGAACCGTCGAGCAAGTCGGATAGCTTCTTCTGGCGACGCCGCGTCGGACCGCGTGCCGCTCGGCCGCTCGGAGGACGCACCGTGATTTCCTTGATCGAAGCTCTGAACTTCCGCAGCCTTCGGTACGTCAGCCGTCCGCTCGACCGCTTCCATGTTCTCGTCGGACCCAACGCCAGCGGCAAAACGACCTTCTTGGACGTAGTGGCGTTTCTTGGTCGACTCGTCTCCGACGGAGTCAAAAGCGCGGTCGGCGAGCGCACCGACAACTTCGACGACCTCCTCTGGAATCGAGAAGGCGATCATTTCGAACTGGCGATCGAGGCGAAGCTTCCGGAGTCGATACGTGAAAAGTCGGCTGGCGAAGAGTTCCCATCCATCCGCTACGAAGTGGCCGTGGGAAGACCGACGGACTCACCGGGGGGCGAGATCGGCATTCTTAGAGAGAAAGTATTTCTCAAACCATTTCACGATGCCTCGTCGAAGCAAAGGACCCTTTTTCCGCAATCAGAAATAACGCCGACGCCGATTCATCACGGAGTGAAGCGAGGATGGCGGTCGGTTGCCACGAAGAAGGCCGGGGGCAGCGTGAATTTCATACCGGAAGTCAAAACCGGCGGAAAAGCATGGAGTAGTTCGTTTCGATTCGACGACCGAAAGTCGATTCTGGGTGGAACGCCGCCGGACGATTCTGTTTTTCCCGCGTCGCTATGGCTGCGCGGCCTGCTCGTC